>JAAGZM010000478.1 GCA_024206355.1 Gammaproteobacteria bacterium
AGTTCACATGATGGATTTGCAGAGTATTATAATCAAAGAAAAATTAAACTAAATAAATTAATTGAAGGCTACATTTGTGTTAAAATGGAGCATATCCCTACCACTGAAGGTGGTAATTTATTTATGCAAGTTGAAGATAGTGGCAAGGGCTTTGATTTTAATAATATTAAAAAGTCTGATAATAGTTTTTCTGGAAGAGGGCTTGAGTTAGTACGATCACTTTGTCGTACTGTTGAGCATGACAATAATGGTCGAAGTATTAAAGTTTGTTTTCAATGGACCTTTACTTAACAACTTAAAGTTGGAAATATTATGGTAGATTCAATTAATAAAAATATGATAGAAGAGCTCAAAGAGTTGATGGGAGATGATTTCCAGTACCTTATTGAAACATTTTTGAAAGATTCTGAGTTAAGACTAGTAGATCTTGATAAAGCTATCTTAGAAAGTAATGCTACAAAAATTCGAGAACTTGCTCACAGTTTTAAAGGCAGCAGCAGTACTTTGGGTGCTAACAAACTTTCTGAAATTAGTTTTATAGTCGAATCGATGGGGCGCGATAATATTCTTGATAATATTGACACGGCAAATGCTGAATTATACAAGGAGTATCAGATCGTAAAAAAATACTTCAATTCAATAATTTAAAAATTGGCACAACCTTTGCTCCTTACTTAATACCAATAATATCATTTATGTATTAAGTCGACAGACAGGAGATTGTGATCTCATGCTTTTAGAATACTTCTTAAGTTCAGAAACGCCTGAGTTATCATCTGATACTAAAGTTTCCACTAAATCGAATTTAATATTATCTAATCAATTGTCAGCTGATAATTTAGATAGCTTCAAAAACGCGTTGACTGACAGCATTCTTGATCGATCAAAACATCTTAACAATCAAGGAGATACAAGCTGTAGTGAAGGTAACTTATTAAATAATATTCAGAAATGGGATCAGCTCTATTCTGGTGAAGTTTTTGAACAAAACAGTGATATTGAAGCTCAAAAATATAATACCAACAATCCTATATTAAGTGAAGAAAATAAAGACGTTTCACAAACCTCTGATTATATGGATAGATTTGCAACCGGAGGGGAAGTGCCAGCCGATGGCAAGCAGTTGCCGGTAAATTCTCTTCTATCAAATAAAGTTATAGTTAGTGCCGATAAAAAATCTGCAACTAGTGAAGTAATTGTGGTAGGTCAGCAAATAAAAAATGATGTCACTATTAGTACAAATGAAAATAATGAGTTAAAAAATCCTGAAACTAAGATCGTAGTTGCAACAAAGGCAGACACAAAGAATATTCTTAATGAACCAATAGCTGTTTTAGATAAAAACATTGAATCATCAAAACAGCCAAAAAAGGCTCAAATGCATGTGCATGACAGTGCTGCTAAATCTTTGAATATTTCAGCTAGCCAATTAAAAAATCCAGAACAGTTTCATGCTAAAGAAGTCAGCTCTAATCCGAAAGCAAACGCACATGAAAATATTGTAGCGAAGACTCCTTCTTCTGAAAAATTACTTAGAGATATTAAGCCCGGTAACAGTGAACAGATTAAAAGTCAGAATGAAAATATTCAAAAGACAGCATCGACTCTTTTAAATGATGAAATTAAAAAAGCTAAAGCAACTGAATTTTTCCCAGTAAATTTAAAGGCTAAGCCTCTAGTGACAAATGAAGTAAAGGGCAGGCTGCCAAATTTAGTGAGTCAAAGTACTTCACAAGGACATGCCACTAGTCCCACTACTGCCACGATTGTCCCTGAGTCACTTAAACTTGAACAACCAAATCAAATAGAAAACCAATCTCCACAACTGAGCGTTAAGGATATTAAGGGTAATCCTCTTGCTGAGCAATTTATCCAACAAGTAGTTAAAAATGAAACTATAAGTAGTTCTTTAACAAATACCGATACAACTACACAAAATACATCAAGACCACAAGCTGCAATGTTAGGAGCTGAATCTATTAGTCATCAAAGTCAGCAAGCACAACAGATTAATTCAACTCAGTCAATCAATCGTCACAATGAAGTTGTTTTACCAGTCAGTATGCCAACACCACAATGGAATAAAAAATTTGCAGAACATGTCAGTATGCTTGCACTAAAAGGGACAACAAGCGCGCATATTAAGCTAGATCCACCTGAACTAGGTCCATTAGCTGTGAAAATTGTACATACAGGTTCAGAGACTCAAGTTCAATTTCAAGTAACGAACCCAATTGCAAGGGAACTTGTCGAATCAGGCATGAATAAACTTCGAGAAATGTTAGAAGAACATGGTTTTGAAAATGTTGATGTAGATGTATCTGAGCAACAAACTAATGAACAACATGCATCCGAAGATGCGTCTGATCTTAATGATAAAGAAGATAAAAATGATGAACTTCGGCCGCACTCAAATGAATTGCCTGAAAAATTCAATAATAATTCTTCAGTTGACCTGTTTGCCTAAATATATGCGATTTCCCACTATTACAAAATATTGACACCCCACCTGTGAATTTAACTGATAACAGTCAATAAATTGTCAGTTTGTTATTTTCAAATACCTGCTATATTCTAAGTGACTGTTTTATCTATTGATTATTGAGCTTGGTAAGTCTGGCGCAATAATTGCTATTAACCTATAAAACCAAGAGAGAATATTATGGCTGAAGAAGATTTATCACTAGAGGATCCTAAAGAAGAGTCAGAAAACGAAAAAGGCGAATCTACGGGAAGTAAGAAAAAATTAATCATTATTGCTGCTGCAGCAGCAACCGTTTTGCTGATTGCAGGTGGAGCTGCTGCATATTTTCTATTCATGGGGGATGATGCCATAAATCCAAACCCTGTAGCTGAATCAGAAATAACTGAAGTAGACGGTGAGTCTGAAGAAGCCGCTAAACCAATAGAAGTTGTACCACCACCTCCACCTAAAGGTGATGCTATTTACATCAGTGTTCCAGAACCATTTCTAGTCAATATCAAGTCTGGTAAAAGAACTCGAATGATGCAAATAAAAATTCAATTTATGGTTCGCAGCAAAGATGCTGAAAAGGCAGTTAAATTACATATGCCATTAATTCGAAATAATATATTGGATTTTTTCAGCACTGCTGATGCTAATGAGGTTAGAACGAAAGAAGGTCGTGACGCATTAAAAGACGGAGCGTTTGAGGCCGCTAAAAAGGTTGTCAAAGAGCAGGTTGGCTTTGATGCGATAGAGATGGTTTTGTTTACTGGTTTTGTTGTCCAGTAGCAAAGTTGAGTAAAATTAAATATATAAATAGTAGGTAATCTTAGTGTGAGTGATTTACTAAGCCAAGACGAGATTGATGCACTTCTTCACGGTGTAGATGATGGTGATATCGATCTGGAAGAAGATGATGTGCCTTCAGGTGATGCTAGAGCTTATGATTTTAGTGCCCAAGATAGAATTGTTCGTGGGCGTATGCCGACACTTGAAATGGTCAACGAACGCTTTGCTAGACATCTGCGTGTCAGTCTTTTTAATATGATGAGGAAAAATGCTGAAATATCGGTTAACGGTGTTCAGATGATCAAGTTTAGTGAATATGTACACAGTCTATTTGTACCTACAAGTTTGAATATGGTACGTATACGTCCATTAAGAGGTACTTCATTATTCACTTTCGAAGCAAAATTGGTGTTTACAATTGTTGATAATTTCTTTGGTGGTGACGGTCGTTACCATGCAAAGATTGAAGGTAGAGAATTTACTCCAACTGAACGTCGCATCGTTCAGATACTTTTGAATCAGATATTTATTGATCTTGCTGAAGCCTGGACTCCGGTCTATAAGATTAACTTCGAATACCTCGATTCAGAGGTAAACCCTGCAATGGCAACCATTGTTAGTCCATCAGAAGTGGTCGTTATTTCTAGTTTCTCTATCGAGTTAGAAGGTGGAGGTGGAAACTTTCACATTTGCATGCCTTATTCAATGTTAGAGCCGATACGCGAAAAACTAGATGCTGGTGTTCAGACCGATCGAGATGACGTGGATCACCGTTGGAGACAGTCTTTGAGAGAAGAGGTTATGGCTGTAGATGTTGATGTTGATGCGAAAATGATAGAGAAAGACATTACTGTCAACGACATTTTAACGATGCAAACTGGCGATATTATACCAATTGAAATGCCTAAAGAAATCATAGTCAATGCAGGTGGATTACCATCCTTCCGTGCTGAATATGGTGTATCAAGAGGGCATGCTGCACTAAAAGTTACTGATTTGATTGATAGAGCACATATTCTTGCGGGAATAGGAGACCACTAATGGTTGATGAAAACAATAAAGATAATGAAAACGCGAAAGCTGATGATGGTTGGGGTGATGCACTTGCTGAACAAGCTGATGCTGAGAGTATAGCCGCACCAATGAATGAGTTACAAGATTCTTCATCAGGTGATGGGAGTAGTGAAAATATCGATGTAATACTTGATATTCCGGTCACTCTGTCGCTAGAAGTAGGTACTACGGTGATAGCTATTCGAAATCTATTACAGCTTAACCAAGGCTCAGTGATTGAACTGGATCGTTTAGCGGGTGAACCTCTGGATGTGAAAGTAAACAACACCCTTATTGCCCATGGTGAGGTTGTCGTGGTTAATGAAAAGTATGGTATTCGTTTAACTGACGTTATGAGTCCTTCAGAGCGTATCAAGAAGTTAAAATAATGAATCAATTATCCGCCAAATATTTTTTAGCAACGATTATTAGCGAAGTGATTTTATTCTCTAATACCGTTCAGGCTGCTGCATCTGATGAAATTCTTGCAGAGTCAACGATTGAGTTGTCTGCATTCTTGAAAATGTTTGCTGGATTAGCTGCAGTAGTAGCATTGATATTTGTTTTAGCATGGTTGAGTCGCAAAATGAAATTTGTGCAAAACATGACAAGTGGCTACCAAATCAAAAACCTTGCTTCATTATCGCTAACAACAAGAGAAAAAATCTGCTTAATCGAAGTGGGAGACAAGCAAGTTTTGGTGGGCATTGCTCCAGGTAGAATTAATCAGCTACATGTCTTTGATGAAAAAATTCAGGTTAATTCAGATAATGATTCTGAAGCAACTAAAAATGCGTTTTCAAGTCATTTTAAAAATGCTCTGGGAATATCTAAGACCCATGAGGAGCAAAAATGAAATACTTGGCAGTGCTAATGTTAGCTGTATTGGTTTCATCTGAGCTATACGCTGCAGAAAGTGGTATTCCTGCACTAACTATGACAACAGGTGATGATGGCGTGCAGAACTATTCTGTAAGCTTACAAATCTTATTCTTGATGTCTGCACTTACTATATTACCTTCATTAGTGATTATGTTAACCTCATTTACACGCATTACCATAGTCCTTGGTATATTAAGACGAGCTATAGGTCTCCAACAGACACCATCAAATCAAGTGTTAATGGGATTAGCTTTATTTTTAACCATTTTTACCATGGCTCCTGTGTTTGAAAAAATTAATGATGCCGCTATTACACCTTACCTTGAACAAAACATACCTGTGATGCAAGCACTCGCAGCTGCAGAGGCACCATTAAGAGATTTTATGTTCGGTCAGACTCGTCGAACAGATCTCCAGCTATTTATTCGCTTATCCAAAAAGCCAGTTGAAGAATTATCAGATGTTTCTTTCTTTGTTTTAGTTCCAGCATTTGTAACTAGTGAACTAAAGACAGCATTTCAAATAGGTTTCTTATTGTTCATTCCCTTTCTTGTTATTGATATGGTTATTGCAAGTATGCTAATGGCAATGGGTATGATGATGTTGTCACCACTAGTGATTTCGTTACCATTTAAAATAATGCTTTTTGTACTCGTTGATGGTTGGGCGTTAACCATGGGTACTATTGCTGCAAGCTTCGGAATGTAGGAGAGTCATATGACTCCTGAAGTAGTAATCGATATTTTCAGAGAAGCCTTATCAATTGTGATTATTTTGGTCGTGGCCATTATATCTCCTGGTCTTGTAACCGGGTTAATTGTTGCTGTATTCCAAGCAGCTACAAGTATTAATGAGCAGACGCTCTCATTTTTACCTCGATTAATCGTTACACTAACTACATTAAGTTATATTGGTAACTGGTTCTTTGGTACCATTGTTCAATTTTTTGAAAGGCTGATGGTTAACATTCCATCATTAATAGGCTAAATTGTGGAAAGCGTACTCAGTTATGATTATGCTACTTTGGAGACGATGCTCCGTTCATTTCTCTGGCCCTTATTTCGTATTTCAGGCATGTTCATGTCGATGGTGATCATTGGTTCTGCCATTATCTCTCCACAAAAAAGATTGATCCTCGCAGTTGTCGTTACTATGGTTGTCGTTCCTGTGTTACCGGCTATGCCAACAGTCGAGCTTATTGGAGTTGAAGCTTTTATTATAAGTGTTCACCAAGTGATTATCGGTGTCGCAATAGGCTTCGTCAGTCGGTTGGTTTTTGAAACCTTTATCGTTGGTGGACAAATTGTAGCGATGTCAGCAGGTTTAGGTTTTGCTCAAATTAATGATCCATCAAGTGGTGTAACAGTCCCCGCTGTTGGTCAGTTCTTTCTGATGATCGCAACATTACTCTTCTTAGCATTAGACGGTCATTTATTTATGTTTGAAATTATTGTTAATAGTTTCACAACTTTACCCGTAACAAAAAATGGAATGCCAATCGTTGGTATTTTTGAATTACTATCTTTTGCAGGTTCAATGTTTTCTGCTGGGCTTATGATGGCACTTGCAGCAGTTATTTCTTTACTCATGGTAAATCTATCTTTTGGTATTTTAACTAAAGTAGCGCCATCTTTGAATATTTTTGCAATAGGCTTCCCGATAATTTTATCCTTCGGTTTACTGATTTTATGGTTTACTTTAGGTGGTTTTCTCTCTCATTTTGATAATCAATATACCAGTGGTAAAAGTGTCATGTGTTCGATTGCTGTGATGGAGTGTGCCAATGGCTGAAAATAATAACACTGGTGAACGTTCAGAAGAACCCACGGGCAAAAAAATACAGGATGCACGAAAAAAAGGGCAAGTTGCTCGATCTAAGGAGTTAAACTCAGCTGCACTGTTAATTGCTGCTGGTGCTGTTTTTATCACTATAGGTGGATACAGTAGTTCAGGAATAGTGTCAGTTTTGCTTACGAATTTCTCTGTAACTAGAGAGCAGATTTTTAATCCTTCCTCAATGTTAGTGAATTTGGGGAACTCCATTGAGCAGTCATTCTTATTTCTTGCCCCGATTTTCATTGTTTTTTATGTGGTTGCAGCAGTGGCACCGATTTCTATAGGAGGAATTAATTTCAGTTGGGAATCTGTACGCCCAAAAGCTAACAAGATGTCCCCAATGAAAGGTTTTAAAAGGATGTTCGGTGTCAATGCTTTGATGGAGTTGGTCAAAAGTATTAGCAAGTTTGCTGTAGTAGCTAGTTTTGCAATTTTTTATCTTAGTGGACGTTTTGATGAGTTTTTAACTCTTGGACATGGCGATGTTTTCAGTGAAGTTGCTAGAGGGTTATTTATGCTAGGCAATTCATTTTTAACGATTTCATTATCTTTACTGATAATTGTTGCTATCGACGTGCCTTATCAAATATGGAATCACACTAAACAGCTAAAAATGACAAAACAAGAAGTTAAAGATGAATCAAAAGATACTGAAGGACGTCCAGAAGTAAAAGGACGAATCCGTCAAACTCAAAGAGAAATGTCTTATCGTAGAATGATGCAAGAAGTCCCTACAGCTGATGTTGTGATCACAAACCCAGAACATTTTGCTGTGGCATTAAAATACGAAGATGGAAAAATGTTAGCACCCATTGTGGTAGCAAAGGGTACTGAAGAGACAGCAATGAAAATACGTGAAATTGCTAAAGCTCATGAAGTACCCATGTTCGCAGCTCCTCCATTAGCACGTGCAATTTTTTATAGTACAAAAATTAATAGAGCAATACCTGAAGGTCTTTACTTGGCTGTAGCACAAGTGTTGGCATTCGTGTACCAGCTTAAAGAATATAGTAAAGGCAGAGGCAATAAACCTGAAGACGTGGTTGATTTGCCTATCCCTTCTGATCTTAGACGTTAAGAGGCAGTAATTAGATGGAAGTCACAGCATCAAATAACCCACTTTCCAAGATCCCACTCGTAGGGATTGGAACACCAGTATTGCTAGTACTAATACTGGCAATGATGACATTACCAATGCCACCATTTTTATTGGATATTTTATTTTCCTTTAATATTACATTAGCGTTGATTGTTATTTTAGTAACTGTTTACTCAACAAGGCCATTGGATTTTGCTGCTTTTCCAACTGTATTATTATTGTCAACCTTACTTAGATTAGCTTTGAACGTTGGGTCAACACGAGTGGTTCTGCTTAACGGTCATAATGGCCCCGGCGCTGCGGGCTCAGTGATTGAGTCATTTGGAGCAGTTGTTGTTGGTGGTAACTATGCTGTTGGTCTCGTTGTATTTGCAATACTTATAATTATAAACTTTGTAGTTGTGACTAAAGGTGCCGGACGTATTTCAGAAGTGAGTGCACGTTTTACATTGGATGCAATGCCTGGTAAACAAATGGCAATCGATGCGGATCTAAATGCCGGTTTATTAACTCAAGAAGAGGCAAAAGAAAGACGCTTGGAAATATCAAGAGAGGCTGACTTCTATGGTTCTATGGATGGTGCGAGTAAGTTTGTTCGTGGTGATGCTGTTGCTGGCATCCTCATCTTGTTCATTAATATCGTTGGCGGTATAGCTATTGGAACAGCTCAACACGATTTAGATTTTTCTTCTGCACTTGAGTTTTATGCGTTATTGACGATTGGTGATGGGTTGGTTGCTCAAGTTCCTGCATTACTCCTTTCAACAGCAGCAGCGATTATGGTTACACGCCAAAATACATCTGAAGATGTTGGTACTCAAGTAGTGTCACAGTTGTTTACAGATCCTAAAGCATTAGTAATCGCTGCATCAATTCTTGGATTTTTAGGAATAATTCCAGGAATGCCACATATTGCATTTTTATCACTAGCGTCAGTCTCAGGAGGCGGTGCTTGGTTTATTATGCAGAGGCAGGAAAAACTACAACTAGCCCAGGCACAACAACAAGAAGAGCAAGTTGTATCTAAACCTGTAGAAAATGAAGTTAGGGAACTGAGTTGGGATGATGTTCAGCCAGTTGATCCTGTAGGTCTCGAAGTCGGTTATCGCCTTATTCCGCTAGTTGATCAAGCGCAAGACGGTACTTTGATGGGTAGAATCAAAGGTGTACGTAAAAAGCTATCTCAAGAGCTTGGTTTTTTAATGCCTTCCGTGCATATTCGTGACAATCTCGACCTTGCACCAAATGCTTATAGAATTACGTTAATGGGTGTTTCTATAGGAGAAACTGAAATTCACCCTGAACGTGAACTAGCAATTAATCCCGGACAGGTGTTTGGAGAAGTACAGGGTATTAAAGGCAAAGATCCAGCGTTTGGACTCGAAGCTGTCTGGATTGAAAGCAATATGAAGGATCAGGCACAATCGCTGGGATATACAGTGGTAGATGCAAGTACTGTAGTTGCAACTCATTTGAGTCAAATATTACAAGAACATGCCCATGAACTATTAGGCCATGAAGAAGTTGAGCAGTTACTAAAAATATTATCTCAAAACGCACCAAAATTAGTTGAAAATCTGGTACCTGAATTACTACCGTTAGGTGTATTTGTCAAAGTGCTTCAAAATCTATTGCAAGAGCAGGTACCAATTCGTGATTTAAGAACTATCGCCGAAACTTTGGCAGAATATGGTACACGCAGTCAAGATCCCGGCGTTTTAACTGCAGCTGCTAGAATCGCCTTGAGCCGTATGATTGTACAGAATATAAGCTCTGGAACAGATGAAATCAGTGTTATTACCCTAGAACCAAGCTTGGAACAAATATTGCTACAATCATTACAGGTAGGCGGCGATGATGCAGTAGGAATAGAGCCAGGTCTTGCAGAAAGATTACAGAAATCATTACAAGACGTCGCTCAGAGACAAGAGATACGTGGTCAAAATCCGGTGTTGTTAACAGCCCCAACACTTCGTTCAATGCTTGCAAGATTTGCACGATTTGGAGTACCGAATTTACATGTATTGTCGTATCAGGAAATACCTGATTCAAAGCAAGTTAAAATTGTAGCAACAGTTGGCCAATAATTGTTGTAATTTGTAGTAATATAATAAATACGAGGTTTAATTATGAAAATCAGACGTTTCTTTGCTACTGATATGCGCAAAGCTCTGAAAGAGGTCAGTGAAGAGCTAGGGCCTGATGCTGCAATAATGTCAACACGCAAAACCAAAGGTGGTGTTGAGGTTGTTGCTGCTACAGATTATGACACCGCTTTAGAGCAACATAATCAGAGTGTTAAGACACAAAAGAAACATGCGGTATCTGTTAAAACAGAATCTAATGTTGAGCCGATAACGAATAGACAGCCAACCATTCAACAACCAAGCTTTGATGTTGAGTGGAGTCAAGAACCTAACATGGTAGCTATTAAAGAAGAGGTTCGTTTAATGAGAGAGCTTCTTCAAGATCAATTAGGTGAACTAGCTTGGAATGACAAAAGTAGAAGGGCACCAATACAAGCAGCACTTTTACGAAAAATGGTAAAAATGGGTTTTCCTCCACATTTATCAAATACCTTTGCAAAAACAATCCAAATTGGTAATGATTTTGAATCAGCTTGGTCACAATTAATCAATAATCTCTGTGCGGCTATGCCAAAAGTTGAACATAATATCTTAGATAAAGGTGGGATTGTTTCTTTAGTTGGCCCGACAGGTGTTGGAAAAACAACAACGATTGCAAAACTTGCAGCACGTTATGTTCTAGAACATGGTGCTGAAAATATTGCATTAGTAACAACAGACAGTTATAGAGTTGCAGCTCACGAGCAATTAAGAACTTATGCCAATATAATGGGTGTTAGTATGCGCGTTGCTCATGATTCTGAGAGTCTTTCTGTAATTCTCAATGAATTATCCGAAAAACAATTAATATTAATTGATACAGCTGGAATTAGCCAAAGAGACAAACGCTTAGCAGAACAAATGTCATGTTTAATGAATTCAGGTAAATCTATTGATAGTTATCTGGTATTATCTGCAACAGCTCAAACTAAGGTGCTTAAAGACGCTTCAAAAACATTTAATTTATTACCTCTCGCAGGTACTATTTTAACAAAACTGGATGAAGCTGTTAGTCTTGGTGAAAGTTTAGGAGTTGTTATAGCAGAAAATCTTAAAATTGCTTATGTGACTGATGGCCAAAGAGTACCAGAGGATCTGCACGATGCTGATCCAGTAAAACTTATCAATAAAGCGGTTAACCTTGGTCAAACAGAGACAGAAGACTGGGTAACGGCGATGACATTAAATCAGGGGTAGTATGTCAATTGAAAAGGTGCGTTCAAATGATCAAGCAAATGGACTACGAATAATGAAGAATCAAAATCCAGTAAAAGTAATTTCGGTGACAGGTGGTAAAGGTGGTGTTGGCAAATCCAACATCACTGTAAACATTGCTATCAGTCTTGCTGAAATAGGTAAGAAAGTTATGATCATGGATGCAGATCTTGGTTTGGCTAACATCGATATCATGTTAGGTCTAAGAGTGAAGAGAAATCTTTCTCATGTGATCAAAGGTGAGTGTAGTCTTGACGATGTTATTCTTGATGGACCAAAGGGTATTAAAATAATTCCTGCGTCATCAGGTACAAAAGAAATGGCGCAGTTAAGTGAAATGGAACATGCTGGACTGATCCGAGCTTTTAGTGATTTAAGTGAACAGATTGATGTTTTGATTGTTGATACAGCAGCTGGAATCGCTGATAACGTTATTAGTTTTGCTCAGGCATCGCAAGATCTCTTGGTCATTGTTTGTGACGAACCAACTTCAATAACGGATGCCTATGCACTCATTAAGATATTAAGTAC
The DNA here is from genome assembly GCA_024206355.1 of Gammaproteobacteria bacterium. Taxonomy (GTDB): domain Bacteria; phylum Pseudomonadota; class Gammaproteobacteria; order Enterobacterales. The sequence goes on from JAAGZM010000478.1 coordinate 11,999, forward strand.
GGATCATGGGCTGTTTCGATTTCGAATCGTAGCAAATATGGTTAGAACAACTAATGAAGGACGAGAATTGTTTGCCAAGTTAACAAAAGTAACCGATCAGTTTTTAGATGTTGCTCTTGATTATGTTGGTGCAGTCCCATTTGACGAAAATGTCAGAAAATCAGTTAGGAAACAACAGGCCCTTGTAACTTTGTATCCCAATTCAACTGCGTCTGTTGCGATGAAACATATTGCAGCAAAAATTGTTGATTGGCCAATACCACGATCGGCAAAGGGGAATATAGAATTTTTCATGGAACGTCTGGTGCAAGGTGGAATACTAGACTAGAGTTTATAAAAATAACTATTTAATTAGAGTTGAAATGAATGATAGGTGTAGCAATGTATAAAGATATGCAATCAGCGGATGACGTAGTCACCCGTTATGCACCTCTTGTGCAACGAATTGCTTATCATTTAAAAGCGCGTTTGCCAGATTCAGTGTTAATTGAAGACTTACTACAGGCTGGAATGATGGGCTTATTAGAAGCTTCAGGTAAGTACAATGACAGTAAAGGCGCAAGTTTTGAAACCTATGCTGGAATTCGTATTCGTGGCTCTATGATTGATGAAATACGAAGAGGTGACTGGGTTCCTCGTTCAGTACATAAAAATGCCCGAGCAGTTGCCCAAGCTATCGCAGAGATTGAACAAAGAACAAGCCTTCCTGCGACAGATCAAGAGATTGCTGAAGCTCTCGGAGTTACAACTGATAAATACCACGCTATATTAAAAGATGCAGCAAATGGACATATTTTTGCTTTTGATGAGTTAGGTGTTTCTGAAGATTATATGACAGATTCTAATACAGGAGCTAACGAGCCCTTTAACGGACTTAGAGATGAAAAGTTTAAGATTAGTCTAATGAAAGCTATTGAGACCCTTCCTGAAAGAGAAAAGCTTATTCTAGCTCTCTATTATGACGAAGAATTAAACTTAAAAGAAATTGGTGAAGTTATCGGTGTAAGTGAGTCTCGGGTGAGCCAAATTCATAGTCAAGCAATGGTTCGATTAAAAAGTCGTATGAATGACTGGTGAATGATGGTCGATATGCAATTTATGATATACACTCTATAATAAGACAATAATTTATTATTAGCTCAATAGATGGAGGTCAAATTGGACCCGAACATGAAAATTCTTGTTGTTGATGATTTTTCAACGATGAGACGAATTATTAAAAATCTTTTACACGATCTAGGCTTCACCAATACATCAGAAGCTGATGATGGCCAAACGGCATTACCGATGTTACAACAAGGTAATTTTGATTTTTTGGTTACTGATTGGAATATGCCTGGAATGGAAGGAATCGAGCTGCTTAAGAGAGTCAGAGCAGATGAAAATCTAAAGTCCTTACCTGTATTACTTGTTACTGCCGAAGCGAAGAAAGAACAAATTGTTGAAGCTGCACAAGCAGGTGTTAATGGTTATATTGTTAAACCATTTACTTCTGGAACTTTGAAAGAAAAAATCGAAAAGATTTTTGAACGTATTGAAGGAAAATAAGCTTTCAAATAGCAGGTAATGTGATGATTGATGAGCAAACAATAGTAAATGCTAAAGCTTTGGTAGCGAGTCTAGAAGCGGGAAAAGAAGACGAAGCGAAACTTTATTTGAATAGTTTATCGTCTAATAGTGAAAATAACCTATTTAAAGTAATAGGTCGGTTAACTCGTGATCTACACAACACTTTAAATAATTTCCACCTTGATAATAAATTGACCTATCTAGCTGCTCAAGATATTCCAGATGCAAAAGACCGTTTAGAATATGTTTTAGCATTAACTGCTGATGCGGCAAACAAAACGATGGATGCTGTAGAGAATGGTATATCAATCACTGATGCAATAAAAAGTGATGCAGGTACCCTTAACGAAGGTTGGGCGAAAGTTCGAAATAAAGAGCTTGAAGGTGTAGAGTTTCGTAAATTATGTGCAAAAACAGAAAAATTTATTTCTTCAACTGCTTCAAATTCAATTGAGTTGCATGATTTATTACATCAAGCATTGATGGCGCAAGACTTCCAGGACCTTACTGGTCAAGTACTAAAGCGTGTAATCAAGATGGTTCATGATGTTGAAGAAAGCATGGTAGAAACCATTAAAATGTTTGGCGAAATGTCAGAATATAATGAAGCTGTTAAAGACGGTAAAAAAGAAGAGAAGGGAATGTCAGGCCCAATTATTAAAACAGAAAATAGAGATGATGTCGTTAAGAATCAAGACGATGTTGATGATCTGCTTTCTAGCCTTGGTTTTTAGAATTAACTGATAATGTTAAAGGAAAACTGTTATGTCATTTGAGGCAGATGAAGAGTTACTCGAAGATTTTCTGATTGAAGCAGGAGAAATTCTGGAATCATTATCTGAACAACTGGTTGATCTTGAGAATAATCCTGAAGATCCAGAACTGCTTAACTCTATCTTTAGAGGCTTCCATACTATTAAGGGCGGAGCAGGCTTTTTAAATTTAACAACACTTGTTGAAGTAAGTCATGTCACTGAAAATGTTTTTGATATCCTTCGAAACCATGAGCGAAAAATAACTGCAAATTTAATGGATGTGATTTTACAGTCTTTAGACACTGTTAATGATATGTTTGAAACAATAAAAGATGGTAATACTCCAGATTCTGCTGAGCCAGAATTGTTGGAAATGCTTGGTGCTTACAGTAAGCCTGAGTCTGAAGATAGTTCAGTGGATGTTCTTGGTGAAGAAGCTGCTGAAGAAATAGTTCAAGAAAAACCGACTACATCAGACTCAAATGATGAATTATCAGATGATGATTTTGAGGCGCTATTGGATCAAATTCACGGAGAAGGTGCTGGACCTTCTGTTTCGACTAAACCTGAACCTAAAGATACCTCTTCAACAGAAATGTCTGATGATGATTTTGAAGCGTTACTTGATGATTTACATGGTGCTGGTAACAAACCAGGCAGCAAAACAGAAAAGAAAAGTAAAAAATCTTCTCCTTCAACTCCTGAAATTATGAATGATGATGATTTCGACTCATTACTCGATGAAATTCACGGTAAAGGTAAAGGACCTACTGAAACATCAGAACCTATCACTGATAAATCGATAGTAGAACCTAAACCGACTCCTACAGTTAAAAAAGAAGTTAAATCTCCTGCAAAAGCAAAACCTACAGCTAAAAAAGCACAGAAGAAAGTATCTAAAGTAGTAGTGGGTGAATCAACTGTAAGAGTTGATACAAAACGTCTTGATGAAATTATGAATATGGTTGGCGAGCTTGTATTAGTGAGAAATAGGATGAATATTATATCTCAACAGTTTAATGATGAAGCCTTATCACTGACTGTTCAGAATCTTGATCTCGTTACAGGTTCATTACAGGCTGGTGTAATGAAAACGCGAATGCAACCAATTAAGAAAGTTTTCGGACGTTTTCCTAGAGTTGTTAGAGACCTTGCTAGAACACTTAAGAAAGAAATTAATTTAGAACTAGAAGGTGAAGACACTGATCTAGATAAAAATCTTGTTGAAGCATTAGCTGATCCACTGGTCCATTTAGTACGTAACTCTGTCGATCACGGTATTGAAATGCCTGATGAAAGAGAAGCTACAGGTAAAGAGCGCTGCGGAAATGTTGTACTTGCTGCGACACAGGAGGGTGATAATATCCTTCTTACCATTACCGATGATGGTGCTGGTATGGATGCCGACAAACTAAGAGGCATTGCTGTCAAAAAGAATCTAATGGATGAAGAAGCAGCGGCAAGATTAGATGATAATGACTGCTACAACCTTATTTTTGCACCTGGATTTTCAACTAAAACTGAAATTTCAGATGTATCTGGTCGTGGTGTTGGAATGGATGTTGTGAAGACTAAAATTTCGCAGCTCAACGGTTCTGTTGATATTGATTCAGAAATTGGTAAAGGAACCACTGTCAATATTAAAGTTCCGCTAACATTAGCAATTATGCCTACATTGATGGTTGTTGTTAGTGAACAAGTATTTGCATTACCTTTAGCAAGTGTCGTTGAAATTTTCCATCTTGATTTGAGCCAGACAAATATTGTTGATGGCCAGCAAACGATTATTGTAAGAGAGAAAGCAATTCAACTTTTCTATCTAGAGCATTGGCTTATTGCTGGTTCCAATACTATGAGCAGGAAAGAAGAAGGGCATGTAGTCATCTATCAAGCAGGGAGTAAACGTGTGGGTTTTGTTGTTGATGGCCTCGTTGGTCAAGAAGAAGTTGTTATTAAGGCTCTAGGCAAGAGTTTGTCAGGTACTCCAGGCATAGCAGGAGCAACAATTACATCAGATGGTGGCATAGCTCTAATTCTTGATGTACCAGCACTTTTAACTCATTACTCAGGTCGTGGCTGATCCTGCCGATAACATCTTTATAAACTAGTAATTAAGAGTAAAACCTGTGGATAGGATAAGTATATTCGGACTCCTGTTGGCTATTTTAGCTATACTGGGCGGTCAGTACATAGAAGGTGGATCAGTATCAGCACTTGCTGATGGCCCTGCTGCACTAATAGTGTTTGGAGGAACTATTGGTGCCGTGATGTTACAATCGGAATCAAAAACCTTTTTCTTGGCAATTCAGCTAAGTAGTTGGGTGTTTGTACCCCCAATGAATCAGCTAATTCCTGGGCTTAGAAAGGTTATCAACTGGAGTATTATCGCAAGAAAAGAAGGCTTGTTAGGTCTTGAAGAAGCTGCTGATATAGAAACAGACCATTTTGCGATGAAAGCCTTAAACTTACTAGTTGATGGTGGTAATCCAGAAACTATTAGAGCTTCATTAACGGTTGACTTCCATACCCGTGAAAATGAGCATTTAAAAGCAGCTAAACTCTTTGAAGCGATGGGTGGTTATGCTCCTACAATTGGAATTGTTGGTGCTGTAATGGGTCTTATCCAAGTGATGAGCAATCTAAGCGATCCTGGAAAATTAGGCCCTGGTATTGCAACCGCCTTTGTTGCAACAATCTACGGAGTTACATCAGCTAATTTACTCTTTTTACCAATCGCAAATAAATTAAAGACCATTATATTGAGACATTCTCATTATGAAGAAATGATGATAGAAGGTATTGTTTCAATTGCTGAAGGTGAAAATCCTCGTATAACCGAGAGTAAACTCACCGGGTTTGCCGCAGGTAGTTAGGTGAATTATGCGTCGTAACTTAAACAGAGAATCTGAAAATACCGATAGATGGCTTGTTTCTTACGCTGACTTTATCACTTTGTTATTTGCATTTTTTGTTGTTATGTATTCAGTTTCACAAGTTAATGACGGGAAATTTAGGGTTCTTTCTGAGACACTAAACGATGCCTTTGTTCAACCCGAAAGGAGTCTACAACCGATCCAGATAGGAGAGGTGAATAAAGCTGATAACATCACACCTGGCGAAAACATTTATCCTACTGATTATCTAGAAGCACCTGCTACCCCCGAAACAGACAAAAACTTTAAAGAACTTCGCGAAGGTCTTGATGAAAGTCTGAAAGAACTTGTCGACGCTGGTCTGATTGATATTCGATCCAATCATGATTGGATCGAAGTTAATATGGGTAGTGGCTTACTGTTTCAAAGTGGGGGAGATGCATTGTCGCAAAATGCAATTGTTACTCTTTCTACAATTATTGAAACTGTTAATCTCAAAGAAAATAATCTTGCTTTAAAAATTCGAGGTTATACCGATAATATACCAATCAATAGTCGTAGATTTCCATCAAACTGGGCACTTTCTTCTGCTAGAGCAGTTGCAGTTATTCATCAATTAGAAAGTTTAGGAATTCTGCCAGAAAGAATGACTTCTGAAGGGTATGGTGAGCATCAGCCTGATCAAAATAATAATTCAGATGCAGGACGTAGAGCCAATCGACGTGTTGTACTGGCTATATCGAGGTTGCCTCCTGTCAAAAGTAGCCTAGAGCGTAAAGCGATAGAAACCGCTAATTTGTTACCCGATAATGAAGCAGAGAATGCAGACGCAAAAACCGATACTCAAGGACAACCGACCGATGAACCAGAATCTAACATTGTTTTAATTCGATCTGCTGATGGTACTTTAACGATCCGTAACAGAGATGATGTTGACCAAAATACAACAAACAGTCCCGAAAATAACAATAATTAATGATAACTGTTTTTGACAGTACATTATAACAGGGAGCATGATATAAAAGATTATGAAAACTTGGGTAGTCGCAAATCAAAAAGGTGGCGTTGCTAAAACTACTACAGCAATTACTCTCGCTGGTCTTCTTGCTGAAGAGGGTAAGAGAGTATTGCTTATTGATTTAGATCCCCACGCTTCTGTAACCCATTATTTTGATTATGAACCTGATAATCTTGAATTTAATCTTTTTAATTGTTTTGTTTCAGATAATTTAACAGTTGAACTGGTTCAACAATGTATTACAGCAACCCATTCTTCGAAACTTGATATTTTACCTTCATCTTTAGCATTAGCTACACTTGATAAGAGAATGGGCGGTAAGAAAGGCATGGGTTTAAAGTTAAAGTTAATCCTTGAAAAAATTGCTGATCAATATGATTACGCTATCATTGATTGTACTCCGATGTTGGGTATATTAATGATTAATGCATTAGCAGCCTGTCAGTACTTAATCATTCCTGTTCAAACAGAGTTTCTTGCAATGAAGGGGCTGGAACGGATGTTGAAAACTGTTGATATGGTCTATAAGAATTCAGCAGGTATACCTCCTATGGTCGTAGTTCCTACGATGTATGATCCCAGAACAAGAGCATCAATCGATTCATTACGTTTTTTAAAAAATAATTTCCCTGCTCCAATGTGGCGATATAGAATACCCATAGATACACATTTTCGCGATGCAAGTCAGGCACATTTGGTACCTTCTGAATTTAATCATATTTCAAGAGGAGTAATAGCCTATCGACAGCTTCTCAAGGATATTGTTAATGGTTCGATTAATCGTTACAAAGCCGTTCTGGAGGCAATTTGAAGGGTAAGAAGAACAATAATCAATCATCGGAAGCGCTTGATGACTATTTGAATGTACTATTAGATTCAGAAGAGATGATGGCGTGCGAGCAAAAAGATGTTAAATCTGTACCACTATCAGGTTCTAAGTTATATCAATTCGATTCACATCCTTCAAGAAAACAGAGCTCTGTTGAAAACGAAGAACCTGAAGTAAGAAACAACATTGAAAGAGTTGAACGATTATTAGACGACTTTAATTGTCGCCAACAAGTTGAGATGACAGAAGAGCCGGTAATTGAAAAGTCAGCAGAAACCTTAGTTTCTGAATCGACTGTTTTACTTCAACCTACAGTACTCCAGCCTGAAACCATTATAAAAGAAGAACAAGAATACATTGAGCTTGAAGAGGTAGTCGTTGAGGTTAACGAAGAGGTTCAAGTCTCAAACTTGATACATGAAGATCGTGTTTTTGAGCGTGAAGATTGGAGTGAGAAACCATTTCAAACTTTGTTATTTGATGTGGGAGGGCTGACTTTAGCACTGCCACTCATAAAGCTTGGTGGTATACACCGAATAGATGCTGACATTACTCCATTATTTGGTAAACCTGACTGGTTCATGGGATTGACTCCTGGTATTGAAGGTAATATAAATGTTGTTGATACTGCTAGGTGGGTTATGCCAGATAAGTATCAGCAAGCTGAAGAAGCAGGGTTAGATTATGAATTTGTTATTTTGTTAGCTGATTCTAACTGGGGTATTGCGTGCTCAGCTGTACAGAACGCGATATCATTATCTCCTGATAATATTAGATGGCGTGCTACTGCTGGAAAAAGACCTTGGCTTGCTGGTATGTTAATTGATGAAATGTGCGCACTACTGGATGTTGATACGCTGATAAACTTGCTTGAAGCAAACTTTCCAAGATAAAATATCTTTTTATCCACACTATTTTCTATATTTGTGACTAGACTAGTATATATATATAATTATTTGATTATTTTAATTGGTATGAATTATGCAGATTATTTGTTGCTTGGAACAAATAGTCAATTATTCGACATATAATGACTTACAGGAAAATATCTAATGAGTAATGACGACAATATAATTGCAGGCAAGAGTGAATCTGAAGATCCAATGCTGCAGTGGGTTACATTTAGACTTTGTAATGAGACCTATGGTATCAATGTTATGCAAGTTAAAGAGGTGCTTCGGTATACCGAAATTGCGCCCGTACCAGGTGCGCCTTCATTTGTACTAGGGATTATTAATTTACGTGGAAGCGTTGTAACTGTCATAGATACAAACAGTCGCTTTGGTTTAGCTAGTTCTGAAATTACTGATGACACACGAATAGTGATTATTGAATCTGAAGAGCAAGTTATAGGTATCCTCGTAGAAAGTGTGGCTGAAGTTGTATATTTGCGCCAATCAGAAATTGAATCTGCACCAAATGCTGGTAATGATGAGAGTGCTAAATTTATTCAAGGTGTTTCTAATCGTGAAGGTGTTTTACTGATACTTGTTGATTTAAATAAACTTTTAAATGAAGACGAATGGGCTGAGTTTGATTTTTAACGCAAGAAACTAAAAATAGGTAAATGATGACAATAATTACAATGACAATATTGATATTAATTTCACTAGCTTTGTTGATCACAGGAGCTCAATTATATCAGCTTCAAAAACAATTCCTATTGCAACAAGAAAGCCTGGAAAAATTGTCATCGGAGTATAAGGCTACTTCATCCACTAACTTTGGTTTTGGCAATCGACTGGTTGATATTGAAAGAAAACTTATTAACCTTAAAACACAACATCAAGACATTGTTGAATTTGGTAGTGAAGATAAATACCAAAAACGTACATTTAAACAGGCATCTCATCTAGCTCAGATGGGCGCTAGTGTTGATGAGTTAAGACAAAGCTGTGAATTAAGTCACGGTGAAGCAGAATTACTCGCTCATATGAATCTTAATTAATTCTTATTCTTTAGCGTCTCTCATAGAAAGTGGTGCGGTATAATCAGGTGGCTCTGGCGGTGTCCAATCATCAGGAAACTTTCCTTCAAGGTAATATGCAAAAGCAATAACCTCAGCAATTAACAAATAGAGTTCTCTAGGGATTTCTGTACCCAAATCTAAGGTTGAAAGCATTCGAGCTAAAACTGGATCATCGTGTAAATGAACATTGTTTTCTTTTGCGATTTTAACAATTTCTTCAGCAACATCATTAATGCCAGTTGCTGTCACTTTTGGGGCATTTTTGCCGTCGTAATTTAATGCAACAGCCGTGTCAATTTTCTTTTCATCAGCCATTATGATGTCCTTCCTGAAAATTGAACGTTTAAATCACCAAGTTGTGCTTGTTCAATAGTAAGTTGTTCAAATATGATATCTTGTTTATTTAACATTTTCTGAAAATACTCAAGCTCTGTTCCTACTAGATTAACCGTATTTTGTTGCTCGGCAAGGAATCTTACTTGAATCTTGTTGTTTTCCCAAGATAGCATACTGCGAATTTTTCCTAACTCACCAATTTCAAATTGTAAAACTACTGACCAACGACGTTGCATATTTCCATTTTCATCCGTTGACTCATCTTCCTCATTTAAATAGATACTAAAGCTATCAACATTTTTACCATTCATAACAGGAAGCTCAAATAACCACTGTTGGGTAGATGATTCAGGTCGTAGGTTAGTTAATTGCCCTAACTGAGTCCTTGAGAGTGCATCCTGAACATTTGTTAGAACTTCTTTAGTAATACGCTCAAGTTCAGGTAAGTTACCGACTACCGTTCGTCCAGCTGTAAATTGTCTGAGCTTAGTTTTGATATTATTGAGTAGATTACTATTGAGTGAAGATGAACTGCCTGTCAATGCTTTTTGAGCTGAAGAGGAATTAGCAGAAGAGCTAGAAGTACCAGCACTGGTAGTAGTTGACTGACTAGGCTGTGGTATTTGGGGTGATTTTAATTGATGTGTATTTATCTTTGCAAGGTTGTACAACGCCGTTGCTAATACTCTATTTAGATTAGCTTTTATATCTTTATGGAGTGTTAATTCTGTAGGCGGTTTAGACTGCTTATAAATTGAAACTTCTTTTTGTATTGCAATTCTCTTTTCTAAAAATGTACCTGATTGCTTAAGTGCTTTTTCGATAGAACTTCCAGTTTTTAAAGTATCTTTATGATTGATATATCGAAATAAATCTTTTAGCGATTCCTTTAAGTCATTTGCTGACTTGCTTGCTTGTGCGCCGCTTTCTGTTCGACCAGCAGTTTTATTATCAGATATCCACTGATGAAGTCTGCTTAGTTGTGAAAATAATTTGCTGATGCTTTTTCCTGAATTATTATTTCCCGTCTGAATTTGACTAAATGCGGCCACAAGTTTATCGGCTAATAATGGAAATCGCTCCTTATCAGGCAAAATAACCGGTATTTCAAACTTCATTTTTTGAGTGGATACTGAAGCCTGATTATTTACAACTGTCTGATTGACGTTA
>JAAGZM010000479.1 GCA_024206355.1 Gammaproteobacteria bacterium
CTAGGTTTATAACTTAATAGAAAATATTAAACCTGTTTCAGATCCTTCAGCCTCAAAACCTTTACAGATAAAAAGCCCCGGTACTGCTATAAGCTGATTATCACAATACAATAGCGGCCAATGATCTCTGTACCATGGAGGAACAGAATATTCTTGAAACAACTTCTTTAAGGAACGGCTACGATTACGCTCTGCAGGATGACAATGTTCGCCACCTTTTCTTAATCGCAACTCTAACTTTTGCTGTTGGTAATGTTTTTTCAGACCTTGACCAGAAACCTCAGATACAGAGAGAACCCCAATTTTATCAACAAGAGAAACAGATGAGTCTGCCCCCCATGAAACCTGCCAATCAACATCCTTATCAATTCCTTTTGGCAACATAAATAATTTTTTATTAAATCGTCTGAGAGAAATCCCTTGCCAATCTAACTGGGGATTAGCATCCTCTCTAGCATGAATTATTTGTTCATTGATTAATGACAGTTTTTCATTTCCAGGACGTCTTAACCCTCGTTGATGAAACCAAAAACGGAGTAAATTTTTCTGCCTAATTGGTGAAAGAACCTTCAACGGCTCAAGACAAAGAGATTGATAATCACCCTGACAAACTAAAAAGTCTTGCTCAGCAATTTTTGTCATTATTTCAGCAGATTCACCTAACCAAGAAGCACTTCTACCTAGCATTTGAATTGTTTCAGGCCACATTTTTTCAAGTACGGGAATAACTGTTTTACGAAGATAATTTCTTGGAATAGTTTGCTCATCATTACTAGGATCATCAATCCAGCTTAAGTTATTTTGTTTTGCATACTCTTCAATTAACACTTTACTAACAGTTAATAACGGACGATGAAGTTCACCATCACCAAGAGCTTTCTTAATAGGCATAGCAGATAAACCATGTGCTCCACTACCACGTAGAAGTTGTAACAAGAGTGTCTCAGCTTGATCATCCATATGTTGTGCAGTAACAAGCCATTGATTAGCAAGCAATTGATTTTCCAATGCCTGATAACGTACTAAACGCGCTTTTTCTTCTGGACTCTCGCCAATCTTAGGTATTGCATTCACATCAATCTGCTGGAATGGTACTGCCATTGCAAGACAAACCTGTTGGCAATGCTCACCCCATCGTTGGGAATCACTTTGTAAATTATGATTGATATACACAGCATCAAGTGGGATTTTTGTATCACCTTGATTCAATCTATTTATTTGCTCGAGCAATACATGTGAATCAATTCCACCGCTGTATGCCACACACAAGCGCTCACAACTTGCATCTCTAGCGAATGCTAAAAATGCAGTCAGTGTTTGTTGCAGATCCATGATAGTTGGTTATTGAAAGGTTCCAAAAGACATGAGTTTTTCATAACGACGTTCAAGTAATTCGTCGATTGATAAGTGCTGTAACTCTGCCAGCTGATTTACAAGCGTTAATTTCAATGTCTGTGACATTTCACCTTGCGAACGATGAGCTCCACCCATAGGTTCAGGGATAATGCTATCAATTAACTCTAGATCTTTTAAACGATTAGCTGTAATACCCATTGCTTGGGCAGCATCCTGAGCTTTTTCAGCGCTCTTCCATAAAATAGACGCACATCCTTCTGGAGAAATAACTGAATAAGTACTGTATTCAAGCATATTTACTTTATCTGCAACGCCAATCGCTAAAGCGCCACCTGAGCCACCTTCTCCAATAACAGTTGCAATAATAGGTACTTTCAACTCACACATAACTTTTAAGTTGGTAGCAATTGCTTCACTTTGACCTCGTTCTTCAGCACCAATACCAGGATAAGCACCAGGAGTATCAATAAAACTGATAATAGGTAAGTTAAATTTTTCAGCCATTCTCATCAATCGTAATGCTTTACGATATCCTTCAGGTCTAGGCATACCAAAATTACGTTTTACTTTTTCCTTGGTATCACGACCTTTATGGTGCCCAACAATCATTACAGGCTGACCATCAAGCCTTGCTAAGCCACCGACGAGTGCATAATCATCAGCGAAGGCTCTATCGCCTGCTAATTCATCGAAATCAGTACAGATGGATTTTACATAATCTAATGTGTATGGTCTTTGCGGATGACGGGCAATTTGAGCAATCTGCCAAGAATCAAGCTTGGAAAAAATTTGTTGTGTAAGGGTAATACTCTTTTTCTTCAGCCGTTCAATTTCATCACTAATATTGATTTCAGCATCATTGGTAACCAAACGTAATTCGTCAATCTGTGCCTCAAGCTCAGCAATTGGACGTTCAAATTCAAGAAATGTCAGATTCATCATTTTTTTACTCTGTATGTTTAGCATTTCGATAGTAATATACCCATTCTACTTCAAGATGCAGCTTTAAGGATGCATTGTAATGCATATTCTACTCAGATGGCAGTGTTCACTGCTCCGATCATTGATATTTGACTTCAACTTTAGTGCAGCCTTGTAAATCTTTTAGTCTATACAACAAGTCATCGGTTGGGGATATACCCCAATTTTGAGAAAATTTAACAATGCCTTTGGCTTCACCATTGTTATATATCACTGTTACAGGACAGTCGCCATCTCGGTACGGCTCTAACGAGCGCGCAAGTTGCTCAGAAAAATCACCTTCAATATTTTCTCTATCAACCTCTAAGATTAAGCCTTTACTATAACGCTCTCGAGCACCTGGCATATCCATAACTTGGCGTACAATCATTTTCAGACCATCACTAAAGTCATCAAAACTCACTTCGCCCTCAATAACCAAAACTTTATCTTTCACAAGCAACTGGCTAAATTCTTCATAGGCTTCAGTATATAACATGGCTTCAAACCGACCCGTGCGATCATCTAAGGTCAAAATAGCCATATGACCGCCACTCTTGCTACGAATTGTTCTGATACCCATCACCAAGCCAGCAACTGTTATACTACGTCCTCTGCCAGTGGGTTGAATATTCTTCAGTCTGCAGCTAGTAAATGATTTCAATTCAGACAAAAATCGGTCAATTGGGTGGCCAGTGAGAAATAGACCAAGTGTTTCTTTCTCACACATTAACTTATGCTCATCTGTCCAATCTCTGACGTCTACATATTGGATCTCAGAAGAATCATCTTCACTACCACTTGCAGGTCCTCCGAATAGATCATTTTGACCTTGAGCTGCGTCTCTAGTTCGTTGTTCAGCGCAACGTATAGCATCTTCTAAACTCGCATTTAAAACCGAGCGACTTTGTCCAAATGAATCCATTGCCCCTGCTTTTATCAGAGCCTCTAAAACACGACGATTAGTTTTCTTAAGATCAACACGATTACAAAAATCATATAGATTACGATAAGGTCCAGATTCTCTTTCATTGACTATCGATTCAATAGCACCTTCACCAACACCTTTAATTGCACCAATACCATAAACGATTTGACCGTTTTCAATCACCGTAAACCGATAATGACCTCGGTTAACATCTGGTGGGATTATTTTTATTTTATTGGCATAACAATCATCAACAAATGTAACAATCTTATCAGTATTATCCATATCAGCCGACATCACTGCCGCCATAAATTCAGCAGGATAATGTGCTTTCAACCAGGCTGTTTGAAACGATACTAGTGCATAAGCTGCAGAGTGCGATTTATTAAATCCATACTCAGCAAATTTTTCCATTAAATCAAAAATTTGATTAGCAAGATCAACATCAACATCTCTTTTTACAGCACCTTCACTGAAAATAGCACGTTGCTCTTGCATCACTTCTAATTTCTTTTTGCCCATTGCACGGCGCAGCATATCGGCGCCACCCAAACTATATCCGGCAAGGATCTGAGCAATCTGCATTACTTGTTCTTGGTAGAGAATTACACCATATGTTGACTGCAGACACTCTTCTAGATCTGGGTGAGGATAGCTTACTGCTGAACGTCCATGTTTTCGATCGACAAAGTCTTCAACCATGCCAGACCCCAATGGCCCAGGACGATAAAGTGCAACAAGTGCGATAATATCTTCAAAGCGACTCGGCGCAAGTTGCTTGATAAGTTTCTTCATACCTTGAGATTCAAGCTGAAAAATAGCAGTCGTATTAGCTTTTTGAAGTAGTTGAAATGATGCATTATCAACGAGAGGAATTTTTGTAATATCAATCAGCTCTTCGCCATTTTCATTCTTTGTCTTATTGATAGTTTCGAGTGCCCAATCAATAATTGTTAAAGTCTTAAGACCTAAAAAGTCAAACTTTACCAAGCCAACAGATTCAACATCGTCCTTATCAAACTGGCAAACCAGATTATCACCTGATTCATCACAGTAAAGTGGTGTAAAATCGGTTAATAGGGTCGGAGAAATTACCACTCCACCCGCATGCTTTCCTGCATGTCGAGTAATACCTTCTAACTTAACTGCTAGATCCCAGAGATCACGAAATTCATCTTCTGTTTTATAACGCTCACGAATTACTTCTTCTTGGTCATAAGATTTTTGTAAGGTTATTCCTAATTCAAACGGTATTAACTTTGAAACTTTATCAACAAATCCATAAGGATTTCCTAGTACTCGACCAACATCTCGTATAACCGCTTTTGCTGCCATTGTCCCAAAAGTAATAATCTGAGAAACCGATTCACGACCATACTTTTCAGCAACATAATCGATTACGCGATCACGACCATCCATACAAAAATCGACATCAAAGTCAGGCATTGAAATACGTTCTGGATTTAGGAATCGCTCAAACAGCAAGCCATATTCTAGTGGATCAAGATCGGTAATTTCAAGCGCATAAGCGATAATTGATCCCGCACCAGAACCACGACCAGGCCCTACTGGTACACCATTATTTTTAGCCCATCGAATGAAGTCTGCAACGATTAGAAAGTAACCAGGAAATCCCATTTTATTAATAACATCAAGTTCAACCTGCAACCGTTCGTCATAAGCCTTTCGTTGCTGTGCAAATAATTCACTTTCAACGTCAAACAATTCACCAAGTCTTTTATTTAAACCTTTTTGCGATTCATCAGCAAAAAACTCACCAATAGTCATTCCTTCAGGAACTGGATAGTTAGGTAGAAAGTTTTTCCCAAGCTCTAGCTCAACCGTGCAACGTTTAGCAATTTCAACAGAGTTTTCCAATGCTTCAGGAATGTCTGAAAATAACTCACACATTTCTTCTTCAGATTTAAAATATTGCTCTTCACTGAAATCTTTAGGTCTGCGCGGATCATCAAGTACTCGACCTTGGTTGATACAAACCCTAGCCTCATGAGCACCAAAATCATCAGCTTCTAAAAAATGCACATCGTTGGTAGCAACAACGGGGGTATTTGACCCCTGCGCCATACCAACAACAGTATGAAGATAAGTTTCTTCATTTTCTCTTGATGTACGCTGTAGCTCTAAATAATATCGTTTAGGAAATAAAGCATTCCAAGTACCAAGACATTCAGCAGCCTGCTGATGATTACCAGCAAGAATCGATTTACCCACATCACCATGTCGCCCACCAGAAAGTACGATAAGCCCTTCAGAACAATCAGCAATCCAATCAAAGATGATGATTGGTATTCCTCGCTGCTGACCTTCAGTATAAGAACGTGAAATTAGGCGCGTTAAATTTTTATAACC
>JAAGZM010000480.1 GCA_024206355.1 Gammaproteobacteria bacterium
AATAGCTTCTAACTGCTCTTCTATCAACTCTAAATCTGAACTAAAGAATCCAAGTACTTCCGCTTCAACTTCAGTGTCAGACACTGTACCAGGTACCGTATCAGGCACTGAATTTTGAGAGGCGTTGCTTTGTGCCTTATGCATTAGCTTCGCCATAATTTCATCGCGTGTAACATGGTCTAGTGAGCCTTCAATTTCAACAACTCTTATCGGCATGAAATCAGTTACCGGTTCTTCATTTTTTTCTATCCAGAAATATGAGATAACTGCAGCTATCGCTATGGCTAACCCGAATCCGATAATCCATATTTTTGCACTCAACAAGGCTCTTGATCGTTTTGCTTTTACGGTAGCCGCCTTCTTACGTGTTGCCATCTTGCTTGCTTTAATCATTTACGACCTCCACTTTACTTTCAGAGGTCTTTAATATTTCTACCACGAGTTCTGAGAAGCTAATATCAGCAGCTTTTGCAGCTTTGGGTACTAGGCTACATTCTGTCATTCCTGGCACTGTATTCGCTTCGAGCAAATAGAAATTACCTTTTGCCTTGTTCCTTATGAAATCAATACGACCCCAGCCACTACAATTAATTGCAGCAAATGCTTGCTGAGCCATATTTTTCAGTTCAGCTTCTTCATCTTTCGTTAAATCTGTTGGGCAAAAATACTCTGTACCTGATGTCGTGTACTTAGCCTCATAATCATAAAATTCTCTGGCTGGTTGAATTTGTACGACAGGCAATGCATTTTCACCTAACAAACTAACGGTATATTCTGGTCCATTGATCCACTGCTCGATGAGTACTTCACCACCAAACTCTGAAGCAGCATCAATTGCCTTTAAAAGCCCCTCTGTTGTTTCTGCTTTTGCCATACCAAGGCTTGAACCTTCTGATGATGGCTTTACCATTACCATCATTCCAAGTCTCGCTAACAACTGTCCAGCAGTTGTTACTGAAAGCTTCGTACCTGCATTAATTGGCTCCGCAGGAATCACTGGCAAACCTAGTGAGTCCCATACCTGTTTCGAACGTAATTTATCCATACCAATTGCTGAGCCAAGTACACCTGAACCTGTGTATGGAATATCCAGGGTTTCAAGCGTTCCCTGAATGACGCCATCTTCTCCTCCTTTACCGTGAAGAGCGATAAAGGCGCGGTCAAAATTTCCATCAACAAGTTGCTTGATGACATTATCCATTGCATCTACCGCATAAGCGTCCACTGACTGTTCTTTCAGACCTTTCAAGATGGCATCACCTGAGCGCAGTGACACTTCACGCTCACCGGACGTTCCACCGAGTAAAACAGCAACTTTGCCAAATCTGTTTTTGTAGTCATTTTTCATCATACGTTATCTTCACATGCTTCAGAAAGGAAGGACATTTTCGCATCTGACCAATTCTTCGATAACGCACCTATATTTCCAGCACCCTGTGTAAGCACGAGATCACCATCTTCAAGTACGTCTCCAATCATCTTCTCTAAAGCAATTTGATCCTCGACAAAGATTGGATCAATATGTCCTCTCATACGGATGGTTCGACACAAGGAACGACTATCCGCTCCTGGAATAGCATCTTCACCTGCGCTATATACATCGAGTAATAATAAAACATCGACCTCAGAAAGCACTTTAGCAAAATCTTCATAGAGATCCCGTGTTCTCGTATAACGATGCGGCTGATAAATCATTACTAATCGCTTTTCAGGCCAACCACTTCTCACTGATTTAATCGTTGCGGCAACTTCTGTAGGGTGATGACCATAATCATCGATTAATTGTATCGAGCCCTTTGATGCCGCTAACTGCATTTCACCATGGGCTTCAAAACGTCGACCTATACCTTCAAATTCTGATAAGGCTGTAATAATGGCTTCTTCATCAACACCATCTTCTGTTGCCACTGCTACCGCAGCTAGAGCATTTAACACGTTATGCTCACCTGGAAGATTGAGCTCTATATCTAATTCTGTATTACCTTGACGACGCTTCGCAGTAAAGAAACTACGATTACCTTTTTGACGGAAATTAACCGCCTGATAATCAGCATCATCACTAAACCCATAAGTCACAAGTGGTCGAGTCACTTCAGGAATAATCTCTCTTACGGTTTCGTTATCTACACACAAAACCGCTATACCGTAAAAAGGTAGGTTGTGTAAAAATTGGATAAACGTCTCACGTAAAACACTAAAGTCGCCGCCGTAAGTATCCATGTGATCGGCATCGATATTCGTCACTACCGACACCATCGGTTGCAAGTGTAAAAACGATGCATCACTCTCATCAGCTTCGGCAATTAAAAATCGACTTCGTCCTAATCGTGCATTCGTTCCTGCACTGTTTAGCAAACCTCCAATCACAAAGGTTGGATCAAGCCCGCCTTCAGAATAAATACTCGCGAGCAAACTTGTTGTCGTCGTTTTACCATGGGTACCAGCTACAGCAACGCCATGCCTAAAACGCATCAATTCAGCAAGCATTTCTGCTCGTGGAACAATGGGAATACGTCGCTCGCGTGCAGCAATTATTTCCGGATTATCATCGGTTATCGCACTTGAAACTACGACCACATCGACGCCTAGAATATTATTTGGCATATGGCCAAAACTGATATCAGCACCTAATCTGGTCAATCGCGCAGTAACGGTATTTTTTGCTAAGTCTGAACCGGAAACCTTGTAGCCTTGGTTAATCAAGACTTCGGCAATACCACCCATGCCTGCACCACCGATCCCAATGAAATGGATACCTCTTATTCGGCGCATTTCTGGTACATCTGCAATGAGTCCATGATGAGTATTCATGCTGCTCGCCTCTGACTATTTAATCCCGCAGCTTTAATGCAAAAAGCAGCAACATCTTCAGTTGCACTAGGCTTTCCCTGTTGTTTAGCATTAATTGCCATCACTAAACATTTTTTCCTATTTGTTAAGCGACTAATACTGTCTGCTAATTTTTCTGAACTCAGTTCTGATTGCTGAATAATTTCAGCTGCATCTGCATTCACTAAATATTGTGCATTCGCTGTCTGATGATCATCAACCGCGTAGGGGAACGGAACAAATATTGCTCCTAATCCTGCAGCTGCTAGCTCTGAAACAGTAAGTGCTCCAGAACGACAAAGTACGATATCTGCCCACTGGTAAGCAGCATCCATATCATCAATAAATTCTTCAATTTTGATTTGTTCTTGCTCACCATTTGAGTTCAATAGTTGTTTCTCTGAATATCGCTCTAAAACGACACCTCTATTATTCGCGCCAGTTTGATGCCATACATTTAGCTTATTTTTTTCATCTAACTCTTTATGTAAGAAGGCAATCGCTTCTGGTACCAATTCATTAAAGATTGCGGCTCCTCTGCTGCCACCGATAATCAATAAGCGAATTGCGCCTTTATGTTCATCAAAACGTGCTTCAGGTTCAGGCATGTCACTGATTGATTTTCTTACTGGATTTCCCGTCACTGCATCTGCTTTTTCAAATGCCTCAGGAAATGCCTGTAAACTATATTTTGCTAATTTCGATAAGACTTTATTAGTCACGCCAGGAATTGCATTTTGCTCATGGATGCATAAAGGACATCTCAATAACCAAGCAGCTAGACCGCCAGGTCCACTGGCAAATCCACCCATACCAAGAACTACATCTGGGCGAAAATCTCGAATGACTTTCACTGCTTGCCAAACTGCCTTAATAATAAATAAAGGCGATAACAAACGCGTAACCAAACTTTTTCCTCGCACACCTGCTATATTTAACAAACTTAAATCAATGTCATATTTTGGAACAAGAGAAACTTCCATTCCATTTTCAGAGCCAAGCCAATGGGTTTTCCAACCTTGCTCTGTTAACAACTGGGCAACAGCCAATGCAGGGAAAATATGTCCACCTGTTCCACCAGCCATCAATAAAATTCTAGGAGACGAACTCATTGCGCACCCCTAGGAATTTTGCTTTCTTCTTTGTACAATTTGGTACGCGTTTCATAATCAATACGAAGGATAATTGCAATGGCAATACAGCTGACGATTAATGAACTACCGCCATAACTAATCAACGGAAGAGTTAAGCCTTTAGTCGGTAGGACGCCGCAATTTACCCCAATATTAATCACCGCTTGCAGTGTCATGGTTATTCCCAAACCCCATGCCATATAACCTGAGAAGTGACTTCCTGTTTCTAGTGCACGACGACCAATGTTCATGATCCTCGCTAATAAAAATCCGTACAATATTAGAACAATTGCAACACCAATAAAGCCCATTTCTTCCGCTAATACAGCAAATACAAAATCCGTATGTGCTTCTGGTAAATAGGCTAGTTTTTGAATACTATTTCCAAGACCAAGTCCCCATATTTCACCACGT
>JAAGZM010000481.1 GCA_024206355.1 Gammaproteobacteria bacterium
GATAGTGGATTGATCCATGAAGTATCTCATGCAGAAATAATCCATGCTGATGATATTCCTAGATTTGCAGAGCTTAACATTGCTGCTGAAATGTGCCCAATCCTCTGGTACCCCATACCCGGTCTGAATTGGGAAATGTGGCTTGGACCCCATCGTTCAAAAGTTTGGCCAGTGAAAACTCTGGTAGAGTCAGGAGCTTTGGTAATTTATGGTTCTGATTGGCCGGTAGTTCCAACTGCTAACCCTTGGCCAGGAATTGAATCAATGGTGACTCGAAGTGATCCTTCCGGTGCGAATAATAAACAGGATTGGCCAGAACAGGCAGTTGATTTGGCAACAACCATTCGGATTTTTACTCATAATGGGGCAATAGCCAATAAGGCAGGGCAGCGCTCAGGTTCTCTGGAAGTGGGTAAAGATGCTGATTTTATAGTTCTTGACAGAAATATTTTCGAAGTTCCGATTTCAGATGTTGGCGAAACAGTAATTTTGATGTCAATTGTGGGTGGCAAAACGATAGTGAATAAGCTTTAGAATTTATTGGTTAAACCTCCCAATTCTTTGCCCTTGTTCAACGGTGACTGCATTGAGTTTATTTTTTTCGAAAATGAGTAATACCGTTGAGCCACCGTATGCAAAATGTCCCAGTTTATCTCCTTTGTTAACGTTTCTAGCGGTATCTTTATTAAGATTTTTGTATTTTTCTTCAAAAACTACCGAACCTATTGTTTGTAATCCTATCGGCACCATCGCAACATAGCCGTTTTTCTCCGTCTCAATGATAAAGTAACCATGTTTGAAATCCTGAAAAACACTATAGTCTTTACCATAGCCAGGATTGCCTTTATTGATCATATCAATCATATCTGGCAGACCAAACAACCTGTCACCAACTTGTTCTTTTGACTCAACGATTAAACCCGTTACAGGAGAATGATAATGATGATAGTTCTCAGGCATTAAAAAAACGGCAAGGGCTGTACCACCAATAAATTTTTCACTGTATTTTGAAGCATCCAGTAGTTTAGACAGGCTTAATGTCATCGTTCCTTTGGTTGGTATTTCAGAATCAAGTTTTAAGTCATTTTCAATCATGTTGATAATACCATCAGCAGGTGAACTGATGATCGAAGTATCATTAATATCTGCTATTGGACGAGAGCCTGATTTTATCTCTCTGGTGAAGAATTCATTAAATGATTTAAAACCATTTTCAGGCACTTCAAAATCTTCATTTTTTAATGCCTCATCGTTTAACCAGTTACTGATAGCAATAGTTGAAGCAGGACTATCCATATACCTTCCTCTTTGCTCAATAAAATATAAAGACCAAGTTAACCCTGGTTCAGTAAGAATAAATTTTTTGCCATATGGGTTTTCATAATATAAATAGGTAAATTTGATAATTTTTTCCAGTCCATTATGAGTATTGGGTAGAAAATAAAACCATTCATTTAAGAAATTATATAAGTCGTCAATATTTTTATTACGCCATGGATTTTCTGAGCCATCTGACAAAGTGTGAACATTTTTAAACATCTTATCGACAATGATCCGAAAATTAATATCAGTAGAATATAACTGTCTAAGTTTTTCGACAGGGGGACTATCTTTCTTATTATGCAGATCCTTTGAATAGGTAAAATTTGCAATAAAACACATGAACAATATTATAATTAAATTTTTCATTATTTTGTTCCTCTAACCCTTCTGTTTCTTTGCACGTCGCGCAAGCTTTTTCACCAATTTTTCTCCAATGCCTGGTTTGGACCATGGGCAGGATGCTATGCAAATAGCGCAGCCAGAGTTATCAGCAAAAAATGGAATACAGTTGTCGAAGTCCACCGCCCATTTGTTTACACCTCGAACGGTATGTTTTTCTGAAGAAATAGCCTCGGGTGGGCATGAGTTCTCACATACTTTGCAGC
>JAAGZM010000482.1 GCA_024206355.1 Gammaproteobacteria bacterium
CGTCGTGCACGACCATTACCGCATTTGGTGATTGCCCCTTGTCTTCGATTATCCCCACTGGAATTTTCTTTGGGAACTAACCCTAAATTAACCCTTAACATTCTTGGGTGGTCAAAAAGCCTTAAGTCGCCTAATACAGCACTCGTGCCGATAGCCACAAAAAACAGAAAGCCACGCATCGCTTGTAATGCTTGAACCACTGGGTAATAACGCCACTGCTTAGCTTGATGGGTTAACTCATTAACGAGGCGTTCAACCCGTTTAATACGCTCGGTACTGGTTTGTATCATTTCCTGCAAAACAATTTGTTGGCTTGGGTGGGGCAGCACTAACTCGGTTAGCCAACGCAAATGTTGATGTGACCAGTTATCTTTAACTTTACAGGTGATGTTGTTACGTAAGAATAAACCTTTGAGTTGGAATTTAGCCTCTTTTAAGTCTTTCATCGCGGTTTCACGGGCACGAGACAAATCACGTATGGCTTCGTCTTCAGGCTCAGGTACATAGATAGGTGTTAACTCTTCATCCTTAATCAATTTGGCCAGTTTAAGCGCGTCGCGCTTGTCAGTTTTGACTTTATCACCGGGCTTTTTAGGGATAAGTGAAGGAGCTACCACATAGCAGCAGTGTCCTAGGCTGGTTAATAAACGGTAAATCCAATAGCCACAGGGACCTGCTTCATAAACAAAATGCAGTGTCGCTTGTGGGTATTTGGATTGATATTGTCTAGCTAGCTTAGTGATAGCTGCCTTGGTGGTTTTGATTTTTCCATGGTGAACGGGTTTTGCACCACGTTGGTCTTCGATATGTGCGACTTCAGTAGATACTTTATGGGTATCTAAGCCAATGAAAAGTATGTTATGTTTGTACATGCTAGCCTCCGCTATTTAGTTATTTAACAAACTAATTATGGCTCTGGCTTTGCTAACCCACGAATTTGGAGGCTAGCACCTCGTGGGGAGTCATTATGTCTAGGTTACTAAATACGTTTGCACCATATTTAAACTATTTTTGTACAATCACGACTATATAAATGAACTAAACTTTTCAAATTAAGGATATAACATGAATAAAGTATTTAACTTTCAGTCAATAGTTATAGCTATTTTATTAATGGCTTTAGCTTCGTTGGTTTATACCAATAATCAAATTTTGGAGCAAAATAATAAATTAACTAATCAAGTTTCTTCATTAAATTCCAAGCTTAATAAAGTTAATGTTTCAACAAACAAAATCGAGCAGCGTATGGCTCAACTGGAAAGTAAGTTTGATCCAAAATTTCAAGATTTATTAGCCCTCAATAAATAGTAACCTAACAAG
>JAAGZM010000483.1 GCA_024206355.1 Gammaproteobacteria bacterium
AACTTTAGATATTACAACTCTGACTTATGAACATAGTTAGTTCAGATTATCTTTGTTTTCATTTTCAACTTCATCGTCATCGTCATCGTCATCAATTATGTCGGGGGTAACGATATCAACCACATCGATTGCACCACCAACAACGGCAGAAGTGGCTCCTACAGCAACACTGACAACAGTACATCCAGATAAATTGATTAAAAGAGCAATAGCAACAACAATTAACATAAATTCTGCAATGGCTTTTTTTATAGTTTGACTGGCATTTTGGTTACTCATCGTTTTTTTGCCCAATTATTAGTTTTCACTAAATTACTATATTCGATTCATCTGTTCAATAATAAGCACTTGTCTAGCATTGTTTATCAATAGAAACAGTTTCATCATAATAGATATATAATTGAATAATTGATATAGCACACCAAAAAACAATATAATTAAATATGGATTCAGTATTACATAAATTTACTAATGGTTTCCCCTTATGGATTGTTATCTGTAGTGGGTTAGCTTTGTGGCAACCGCAGTGGTTCACTTGGTTTAGCGGCAGCTGGATTACTTTGGGTCTCGGCGCTATTATGCTAGGTATGGGTCTGACCCTGACTCTAGATGATTTTACACGCGTATTTAAATTTCCCCGTTGGGTTGTGGGCGGAGTATTATTACAATTCACTGTTATGCCATTTTTTGGTTGGGGTTTAGGTCATCTGCTGGACTTACCCAAAGCCTATGCAGTAGGTTTAATACTAGTATCCTGTTGCCCTGGTGGGACTGCATCAAATGTAATTTGCTATCTTGGGCGAGGTAATGTTGCACTTTCTGTAACGCTAACGACTTTCAGTACTATGGTAGCAATTGGTGCTACTCCTTGGCTCACTGCGATGCTTGCTGGTTCGTATATGCCAGTAAATGCTATGGCGTTATTTTATTCTACCGTGCAAGTTGTACTGATACCTGTAACATTGGGAGTTGTATTAAATCGTTTCGCACCGAAAATTACAGGTGAGTTGGCACGTTTTAGCCCTTCAATAGCCGTGATTGTGATTATTCTTATTGTTGCATCAATTTTAGGCTCTGGCAGCAACCGTATTTTGAATTCTGGTCCGTCTTTACTATTGGGAGTACTGCTATTACATGCTTTTGGTTTCATTCTCGGTTACACAATTAGTTATTGGATGGATCACAATAAAAGTGTCGCTCGCACAGTAAGTATAGAAGTAGGCATGCAAAACTCAGGACTCGGCGCTCACTTAGCTCGCAGCCACTTCCCTGTTGGATCGGGTGTGGATATTCCCAGTGCAATATCTGCATTGACTCATTGCATTTATGGTAGTGTCGTGGCTGCAGTATGGCGACGTTATCCTGTTAGTGACCATGATGAGTCTGATGATGAGACGTTATAATCTTTCACCAGAAAATAATTTGTTATTAATGATAAGCTACTAACAATGTTTCCAAAATAGGGTCAGATCAACTTGAATACGAGGATGGAAGGTTAATATCTTATTTAGTTGTATGTTCAAAAACACCATCCCAATTTTCACCAGGTGATTTTTGTTGATAGTCTATAATTCGTCCAAGGTAGATATCATAGATAATTTTATTTGCCTCAGATTTTAATTGTTTAAATATCAGTTCAGCTTTAGTCCAGTTTTGTAGATGATACTCATTGAGTGCTTGTTGATATTTATTTAATTCAGACTGTTGTTCCTCAGTGAGTTCGCCTTTTTTACATAGTGGCTCATAAATACTAATAGGTTTCTTCTTACCTTTTACAAGTACTCTATCTAATTCGCGATATTCATAATCCGTTGCCTGATTTGCTGTAACATCACTGACAATAATATCTACTCCATAACTCTTTGTTAGACCTTCTAATCTGGCGCCTATATTTACAGTATTTCCCATAACGGTATACGCCATTCTAAATTCTGAGCCCATGTTTCCCACATGCATTTCTCCAGAACTGACTCCCACACCAACTTTTATCGTTGGCCAACCTTTTTTATCAAAGGCTGGTTGTATTTTATTCATTGCTGATATTAGTTCAAAACTGGAGCGTACTGAATTATTTGCATGTTGAGTATCATCAAGTGGCGCACCCCAAAATGCCATTACACAATCTCCCATATATTTGTCAATTGTACCTCTATTATCATGTATTACTTTGGTTATTGGTGTCAGAAATTCATTCATCAATTGTGTTAAATCTTCAGGTGTCATCTTTTCAGAAATTGTAGTAAAACCACGAACATCAGAAAATAAAACAGACATTTCTTTACTCTCACCGGATAAGCTCAATTCTTGTGAATTAGAATCCATTTCTTTAACTAATTCAGATGGGATATATTGCTCAAAAAATTGATTCATTCGTCGCTTCTGACGTGATTCTACAAAAAAGTCATAGGCTGTATGTATGAGTGATAGAGTAATTACCAGAAGTATTGAATTAGCAAGAGGTAGAACAAAATCGAACTGATGCCAAAGAACAAAGCCAAAACCTAGTACCGTTACTAAAGCAACAGGAAAAATTACCATACCACTAACTGCTCCAATCCTTGAGTATGCGATATGCAAAAAGACCGTTAACAATAACAAGAAGGTCGCCTCTATTGCATTTATATAGGATGGTATTAATTTAAATCGCTCATCAAGAATACCTGATATAACACTGGCATGTATTTCAACACCAATATAGGTGTCACCGACTGGAGTTGAACGTAGGTCCATCATACCGGTTGCTGATGTACCTAATAGTAGGATTTTATCTTTAAGAGTTTCTAGGGGAGTTTTACCTTTTAATACGTCGATAATAGATACATATGGAAAGCTGTACATGCCACCCCGATAAGGGATATAAACTGAAAATCGACCATCAACAGGAATTTTCTTTTCACCAATTTTTAAGTATTCAAGTGTTAATGAATTATATTCAGTTGAATTTTGTTCAAATAAGAATTCAACATCTTCCACACCCAAACTCACCATTGCAGTACG
>JAAGZM010000009.1 GCA_024206355.1 Gammaproteobacteria bacterium
CAGACTGTCTACTAACAGAAATGATTGGGAGCAAAGGGGCAATCTCTGTTAGTATGCACCTTCGAAATAGTGACTAACATTAGCAAGTAGGGTATTTCATGAAATTATTGATTCGTAATCTTGATCGTTCCACCACAGAAGCTGAACTTAATGATTTATTTGAAGGTTATGGGGCTGTTCAGTCTTGTAATTTAGTGATGGATAAGAAATCAGGTTCTTCAAAAGGTTTTGGTTTTGTTGAGATGCCTAAACAAGGTGAAGGTAAGGCTGCTATGAAGGCGTTGAATGGGCAATATGTTGGCGCTAATGCTATCCGTGTGAAAAAAGCCGAGCTACCAAAAACTGCTGCTCCGAAATCTGATTAAGTATCAAAAGCAGAGCAGCCATCAGCTTTAGTCAAGATCTTTAGTTAAACTAAAAGCACCTCTAATTTCTCCAAGTTTGTATCCCATCGCAGTATCTTTTGGATAATGTAATTTTAATGCAGCTAGAACGTTATCCTGTACTTGCTCGCCGTGACACTTTAAACATAGTGGCACTACACCTTGGGCTTTCATGAATCTATATTGACCATCTACAATCTCAGCATAACCAATTTTCTTTGCTGGCTGACCATTCGCTTGACGTTCATCAAACTGTTGAAGTACTTTAGTTTCCCAAGCATCAGGCGTAGCAGTAGAATTGTTTCTTGCCTTTAAGCTCACACGTTTTACACTCCAGCCTGTTTCCTTAGTAAGTTGCTCAGCAATTGCCGGTGCCTGCACTGAACACACTTCTATAGCTGCTACAGGTCCAGAAGATTTCATAGCAGATTTAAGATGCGGCTTTAATGTGCCTCCAAACTTTTTAACAATAACAATGGCCTCAGCTTTTAAAGCAACCTTTTGTAGAGACAAGTTAACCTTAGTCGAATTAGTCTCAGAAGCATTAATTGCCAGCGAAAAGTTTAAAACCAATAAGCCTATTGAGGCAATAAGTAAAGTGTTGCGCATTTGTAATCTCCTATATTCAATTTAGATGTAATTTATATATTAGTAAATCTTAATATAGTAATAATGCCTGTAATTACTGAATTGTTCAAACTATTTACAATTACAACGGTGATTTTTCTCATATTGTTTGTTTCAAAACGTTTATAGATAGACTATGTTATCTCCCATCATAGAATCACATTGAGTACTACAATGCAGAATAAAGTCATTAATGTCAGCACGGATGATGGACATCATTTTGATATTAGTTGTTATGGCACCAAAGACGCGAAACATGTTTTATTGTTTTTTCCAGCAATGGGAGTAGAGGCTCGTTACTATCGCGATTGGGCAAAAAGTATGGCTGATGTAGATTTCTTGTGCTGTATATCGGATCACCGTGGTCATGGTACGAGTAGCATCAGACCAAAAAGAGGAGTTGATTTTGGCTATCAGCAGATGATAGAACAAGACTATCAAGCTGCTATATACGCTATTTTAAACTATGTCGGCAACAAAAAAATATATCTCGGTGGGCATAGTTTAGGCGGTCAGTTGTCCTGTCTCTATGCGGGAACTAGAAATGACGATTTAAGTTGGCTTTCAGGAATTGTTCTTATTGCAGCCTGTACTATTTCTCACTCTGGCTGGCCTGGATTCCAAGGTTTTATGATGCAATTTATCCCCCACTTTTTTTCAATAGTCGTAAGGGTAGTTGGATATTTCCCCGGCAAGCTACTAAAGTTTGCTGGAACTGAGGCAAGACAGCAAATGTTAGATTGGAGCCAAAGCGGTGTTGATGGAATCTACCAACCGCTTGGTTATAAAGAATCATTAGATCCGAAAATGCAAAAGGTCAAAAAACCTATCGTGTCTATTTCATATGAAGGAGATGATTATGCTCCTAAGGCAGCTGTTGACCATCTAGTATCAAAAATGACAGGATGTGATATATCAAGAATACATCTCACTGATAAAAATTCACCCAAAGCGATCAGAGATCATTTTAAGTGGGCAAAAAGACAACCTGAATTCACAACCGATATACTCATTAAAGAATTAAACATCTCATCGAAAAATAGCAATATGGATACATCTCAATGAATAACAACGAAACTCCCGTAGTCAATCCAATAGCAGCTCTAGATTTAGGCTCTAACAGTTTTCATCTAGTTATAGCTGCTGTCAGTCAGGGTGAAGTAAAAATTCGTGATGCAATCTCTGAAAAAGTACAGCTGGGAGCAGGTATTGATGACAAAAAGAATATAAGTATAGAGGCTCAAGAAAGAGCACTTCTTTGCCTTGAACGTTACGCTGAACGTTTGCAAGGACTTCCACAGTCAGCGGTTAGAGTCGTCGGAACGAATGCACTCAGGCTTGCAAATAACAGTGCCGAGTTTCTTAATAAGGGGAGCAAA
The DNA here is from genome assembly GCA_024206355.1 of Gammaproteobacteria bacterium. Lineage (GTDB taxonomy): Bacteria > Pseudomonadota > Gammaproteobacteria > Enterobacterales. Next base: position 2,390 of record JAAGZM010000009.1, read on the forward strand.
ATATTAGGTCATGATATTGATATCATTGCTGGCCGAGAAGAGGCGCGTCTTATTTATCTCGGCGTTTCACATACCTTAGCCGATGATGAGGGTGATCGTCTGGTTATCGACATTGGTGGCGGTAGTACTGAGTTCATTATTGGTAGTCGCTTTGAAGC
>JAAGZM010000484.1 GCA_024206355.1 Gammaproteobacteria bacterium
AACTATTTTAGTGCAGCAGCACTATTCAAACCAGATGGCGAAGCAGAAGGAAGAATACTAAAATGATCGCTCCTAACAAGGCGCTGCAGTCGGACAAAATGCCCGCTACGCGCGCATTTTGCCGCTGAGCGCAGCGTTAGATTACTTTGAGACTCCAGCCAAGGAATAAGTATGACTGAAGAAGTACAACAAAACTGGATAGCGAAATTTTGGAAAAGAATTGGAGCTCTTTTTATCGACACACTGATGCTTGGGCTAGTAGGTTTTCTACTGGGACTGGCTCTTGAGAGTACGTTTGTTCAAATCGGTGGTTGGGGGCGTCTTATAGGTTTTGTAATCGCGTTAGTCTATTTCGGAGTAATGAATAGCAAGCTATTCGAAGGTCAAACTATTGGGAAAATGCTCCTAAATCTGAGGGTAGTTGATTCTGAGAACCAGACAATATCCTTGGGCAAGTCTGTTCTTCGATACATTGTTTTAGCTACCCCTTTTTCGCTAAATGGGGCTCAATTCTCCAATGAAGCGATGCTTTCCAATTTGATGTATCCGCTCTCACTGATCATTTTCGGCGGTCTAATTTCGATAATTTATTTATATTTATTTAACCGAGTCACCAGGCAGTCACTCCATGATCTTGCAGTTGGCACATTTGTGGTCAATGCCAATATTGAAAAGCAAGAGGTTGGCAAAGTCTGGAAAACCCATTTAGTCGTCGTCGCAGTCTTTTTCCTCGCTGCTGCAATAGTTCCAGCCTTTACCGGAAAGCTGGCACAGAATGAACCATTTAAAGATATGCTTGCGGTTCAGTCTGCTCTCTCAAATGAGTCGGGAGTAACTTATGCCACAATTACTACCAGTACGACGACATTTAGTTCTGTAAATGAGGGAACCAAAACAACTACCTACGTAACTGCTCAGGCCGTTCTCTTGTCCAATAACGTTAGTGATGTTGAATTTGCCCGACACTTAGCAACTATTGTTGTCAAGAATTACCCAGAAACCATGAATAAAGACGCTCTTAGAATTACTCTTACATACGGCTATGACATAGGTATTTGGTCTCAGTGGTTAAACCATACACACGATTTCAATCCTAGTGAGTTTGCAGGTGAGGAGTAAGCGTAATCTAACAAGCGCAGGCAGTCGGAAACCAAAAGCTGTGCGCCTCTGTGCATTTGCTTCGCAAATTATTGCACAAAGTCACCCAGCTTTCGGTTCCGCTGCTGCGGGCGATAAATTCTCGGAGAGATCGTGCTAAGAACTCTAAAGCTAATAGTATTCTTACTATTGAGTATGTCGGTAATGGCGGAGACTATGGAGTCCATAAATAAAGGAAAATACATTGAAGTGTCTGGCTTCGATTGCGCGGACAAAAGCACTCACATGATTGAGTGGCTTGGTCTAGGCAAAGATTACCGTAGTTTCGTGGTAAAGGATGTGGAGACAGAGCTCAATAATCAACAACCAGGCTCTCAACTATTAAAGTTAGAGTGTACCAATGAGCCAGAACTGTTAACTGGAGCATTACCGCAAAACGAAGATGAATCTAAGGCCATCCTAACCAGATTCTCAGCGACATTTTCGTTAAAGGCTACCGTAAATCTTTCCGGTTCAATTTGGGTATTAACTATTGATCAAAACTATTATGCTGAAAACCTCAATGTACCCAATGAGCGCAAGCTAACTCAAAATTTCACTGTTAAAGGCAGTGCCAAGCAATGAATTTAACAATCGCAAGCAGTCGGAAACCAAAAGCTGTGCGCCTTTGTGTAATTGCTTCGCAATTTATCACACAAAGTCACCCAACTTTTGGTTCCGCTGTTGCGGGCGTTAGAGCACAAAATATGACATGAATATTTTAACAAAAAAACATCAACAAGCTTATGATGACTTTTATGAATCTACTCATGAAAATGAATTTTTAGATCAGAAAACTGAAATTCTTATTGGTTTGTCAGCTTCAATAG
>JAAGZM010000485.1 GCA_024206355.1 Gammaproteobacteria bacterium
GTCAATAAGTCTAAAAAACGTGCAATCAAATGTGTAGGCAAACTCACTCAATGGGTGAATACTAATCCTTCTGTAAGTTGCTGTTTTGAAATAAATAACCATAAGTCAGAGCCGGTCAACTGAGGATTCTAGGTTCAAAGCAGTTAATCATATTTAAGAGAATACTCATTAGCTGAATTTAAGCGCCTTTTGGAGGATCAAAGGCGGTGACTGGAAGCTCTTTGCCTGTGTATTTTTCAATTTGAACCAGTGCTGTATTTGCATTGCAAGATTGAGCTAGACTTGAAGTCGGTTTATCTTTCACCAGAGCATTTGCGTGGCCGTGTTTGCAAAGACTTCCTGCAACACCGCGTTCTACAGGGTCGTACCAGCCACCTTCCCATAGAGAGATAACATTTGGACGAATATTATCGGTTACTTTAGCGCCAGCAAGGGTTTGGCCTCGATCATTAAATATTCGTACTACATCACCATCTTTGATATTTCGTGCTTTGGCATCTTGACTATTGATGGTTACTGGCTCATGGCCTGCCACGTTATAAATATCTCGAAGAGATTCACATTGATTGTATTGAGAATGCATTCTATAACGAGGATGAGGGCTTACCATATGTAGTGGGAATGATTTTGCCAAGGGCGAACCTAGATATTCAAAAGGTTCATACCAAGTAGGGTGGGGGCCGCAATCAGCATAACCCATTTTTTCAATATTTTTGCAGTAAATTTCAATTTTACCTGATGCCGTACCTAATGGTTCTAGTAAAGGATCGTTACGAAAGTCACCGTGCTGAACAAAATCACTCATGCTCTTATCAATAGCAAATTCTAAGGGTTCTCCTTTTTCCCAAAATTCAGAAAACTTAGGCATTTTAATGCCTGTGTTTTTGGCTCTTTTTCGTGCTGTTCCATAAGAATCTTCAATTAGCTCCATGGCGGTTTTCCCCATGGTAAACTCTTCTTCGATACCCAGTGCTCTAGCAATTTCTGTGAATATAACAAAAGGCTCTTTCGATTCAAATTCTGGCTCAATTGCGGCTTTAATCGGTGTAATCGTTGTACCTACTGAGTCGGCATCAATATCATTGCGCTCAAGTGCAGTACAAACGGGTAATACGATATCTGCCATCCACGCTGAAGCTGTCCAACATATTTCATGGGTAACAATGGTATCAGGCTTTTTCCAAGCATTGATCATCTTGCTACGTTCTTGATGACGGCATTGTGGATTACCATATTCGTTAAATATCATCTTGATATCAGGGTAGGTAATTTTGTCACCATTGTAATCAATAACTTTACCCGGATTAAGGATCGCATCGGTGGTTCTGGATGCTGGGATCATCATTGGGGGATTATCTGGGTAATCACCATAGTCAATATAAGGCACAGTGGGAGCGGTACCGAAGTCAGCTCCAGCATCGGGGTAATTATGCCCCATGCTATAACCACAGCCTGGTAAACCAATCTGGCCAACCATGCAGGCTAGAGTAACCAACATCCAAGGTGGCTGCTCACCGTGATCGGCACGTTGTAGTGACCAACCAGTCAGCAATAAACTCGGCTTTTTAGCGATCAGATGTGCTATTTCTCTGATTTTATCGGCCTTTATCTGACAAACTGATTCTGCCCATTCAGGTGTTTTAGCAATACCATCAGTTTTACCCAACAAATAAGGTAAGAATTTTTTATAACCGGTTGTATATTCATCAAGAAATTCTTTATTTTCAAGATCAGCTTCTTGAAGGGCATAAGCCATACCGAGCATCATAGCAACGTCAGTATTAGGAACTGGAGCTATCCATTCTGCACCGAACTCAATAGCCGTAGCAGAGCGCTGTGGATCAATCATGATGAATTTTTTGCCACTTTTGGCAATCTTCCTCATCCAGTCTAAACCAAAGCCCATATTCGGAGAAAAACCTGCTTGTAGCGTTTTTATGGGATCAACAGCCCAAAACAGAATAACTTCTGCATTGTCCATCACCGACTTCCATGAAGTTTGCTGAGCATAAACATCGGTGCTACCCGTTATATGGGGCATGATAGTTTGCGCTGCACCGGTGCTATATTCACTCACGCAATCGGTAAATCCACCCATCAAATTGGCAAACCGTGACATACAGGCGCCTTCATAATTGATGCGACCTGATGTTAAATAGGCAGATGAAATTGATGTTAAGATAGAAGCATTACCATGATCTTTAATCACACGTTTAAGTTCACCGGCAATCAAACTAGTTGCTTTTTCCCAACTGACCCGAACAAAATCTTCACTGCCTCTTGCTTCACGATTGGCTCCAGGACCATTCTCAAGATAGCTTTTGCGTACCATTGGATATTTTATTCGTGATTTTGAATACACATATTCAGGAAGAAAGGGGGCTATTGCATTATCATGAAACTCTGGGTTAAAACCTTCAGCGGAGACTAGTTTTCCATTTACCGTCTTTGTTCGCACAGGTCCATGCCAAGAGAAGTTAAAAGAGCTTGACTCTATGTCATGTGCCATCACATTGCCTGACATCAATGGAGGTAGTGCACCACTAATACCTGCTGCACTAGTCATTTTCATGAACTTGCGTCGTGTAAATCTGGGGTGGTTATTTGGTTTATTCGCCACAAATTTCTCCGCTGATATTGTATAGGTGTTACATTAATTAGACAGATTATAAGCATATCATAAGGTTCTTTAATACCCCTTAAGGGTATGAGTAGTTGAAACAGATACCTGATATGCTAATAATCAAAGCTCAACAGGAATTATTGGTTTGAATCTATCAGATAAAAAACTTGGAATGCACTGTTCAATTACTCGTAGAGATGTTTTACACGGTATTGGTCAATTAACAACAGCCACATTGGCTACTGGAGCTATGATCACACCAATTTCTGTGTTGGCTTCAACATCAGAAATGCCCGGTAATTACCCTCCTGCATTATCTGGTTTAAGAGGGAATCACCCTGGATCTTTCGATGTTGCTCATAAGCTTGCTCGAGAGGGCGTAAATGCTTGGGGAACGGCTATTAATCCTGACAATGGTATTTATGATTTGGTTGTAGTTGGTGCAGGCATAAGTGGATTATCCTCCGCCCATTTCTATCAAAAGCAATTTCCAGATGCAAAGATACTACTACTTGATAATCACGATGATTTCGGTGGACATGCAAAGCGCAATGAATTTAAAACAGAAGATGGCATGCTAATCGGTTATGGAGGTGCTCAAACATTAGAGGAACCTTCAAGTTACAGTGATATTGTCAAAGGCTTGTTAAAGGATTTAGGAATTAAAATTGAACGTTTTGATAAAGCCTACGATCAGAGCTTTTTTAAACAACACAAGCTTCGAGCAGGTATACATTTTAACCGTAAATCCTGGGGTGTTGATAAAGTTGTACCTTACGATTTAGGTATTTTAGGTTCTTATCTACCACTTAAACCTTCTGCTGTTTCTGCTCAAACAGCTGTCGCTGAAATGCCTATTTCTGATGCTGCTAAGAAAGAGTTTCTACGTTTATTGCTTATCGAAGACGATCAGATACCAGATGTTCCTAAAAATGAAAAAAAACAATTTCTCAGGAAAATAAGTTACCGAAACTTCTTAGAAAAATATTTAGATATTCATGAACCTGAAGTTTTTGCCGTACTTCAGGATCTCGCCAGCGATTTTGGTATTGGAATTGAAGCTGCACCAGCATTATCTGCACTAAACTACGGAGGGTTACCAGGTTGGGATGCTGCAGGTCTGGATGATGTTTACGGATCGGAAGAAGAGGAAGCCTATATCCATCATTTTCCAGATGGTAATGCTTCCATTGCAAGGATGTTGGTACGGGAATTAATACCTGCAGTAGCACCGGGCAGCAGCATGGAAGACGTTGTTAGCGCTGACTTTGATTATTCGAAGCTTGATGTGGCGGGGTCTGTTGTTCGATTAAGACTCAATAGCACTGTTACTCGAGTAATGCATGATAGTAATCCCGTTTCGAGCAAAAAGGTGTCTGTTTCCTATGTACAAAACGAACAGGCCTATCAGATACAGGCTCGTAAATGTATACTTGCTTGTAATAACTCAATAATACCTTATCTATGTCCAGAGTTACCAAAAACACAACGTGATGCACTGGCCTTGCAAGTTAAAACACCAATTCTTTATACAAATGTTGCACTACGAAACTGGAAAGCATGGAAAAATTTAGGTATTGGTGCTGTTGTCTCTCCAGGTGATTATCATATTAATGCCATGCTTGATTTTCCCGTGAGTCTTGGAGGATATCGATATTCTGATGGTCCTGATAAACCTATAGTTGTGCATATGGAACGGTTCCCTCATCGAAATAACGAGGGTTTAACACCACATGAACAAAAGCGTCTTGGTCGCCATGAATTGTTAACTACCTCATTTGAAACCATTGAACGCAATGTACGAAATCAGCTTGTTAGTTTGTTAGGTGCAGGAGGATTTGATCCAGCCAAAGATATCATCGGCATTACGGTAAACCGCTGGGCACATGGTTATGCATCTTCGTACAACTCTTTGTTTGATACAGTTTATGATGATTGGGATGATGAGCGTTATCCTCATGTGCAAGCACGAAAACCTTTTGGTCGCATCGCCATTGCTAATGCTGACTCAAACGCCTATGCAATGTTTGAAGCAGCAGTGGGACAAGCACATCGTGCTGTTTCTGAGATAATACCCTGAAGTGGTATTTGATTAAAAATTAACACATGCTAAGGTAAATTTACTTGAGTTTAGAAGATATGAAGGAGGCTAATGATGATCACAGGTCGATGTGAATGCGCAAAGGTTAGTTATCAAGTTGATAGTGATATTATTGATTATAGTCACTGCCACTGTAGTCAATGTCGACGTCTTCATGGAGCGGCTTTTGCATCATTTGGCGGTGTTGAACGAAAAGATTTTTCTTATATATCAGGAGAGTCTGAGTTAGGACATTATGCATCATCGGATACTCATGATCGGGTATTTTGTCGTAACTGTGGCTCTAATATTTTAGTCGCATTAGACGATGAACCAGAAGTACTTTATGTCGCTATGGGAACCATGAATGGTGATCTAAAGCTTCCAGAAGGCTACCATATTTTTGTCGACTCTAAAGCAAGTTGGTATACCATAACGGATCAAGATAAACAGTTTGATACTTTTCCTCCAGATGATTAAAAAGAGAGATGCAGATGCAAAAAATAACTTTTATGACTATGTTTAAAGAACGTCCTATTTATGCAATATTTGTTGTTATCAGTTTGAGCATAATTATGTTCATAATTGGCAATATTGCTCCAGATAATTTTTCTAAAAATGCACTAGCATTTATGGGATCTTCCCGCCTAGAGGCTGCTTCACAAGAAGTAATGACACCACAAATAATTCGATTAGATAAAGAACGTCTTGGTGGTGAACATTTAGGAAAGTTTGAAGCCTATGAGCCTGACTTTGGTGATTTGATTGCTAGAGGACATGACTATTTTTACAGTAAAGATGGTAATTTTGGTATCGGTGTATGGGAAAGTAAGCCAGGTCAAATAACTTATAAAAATCTTGAATACGATGAGTTAATGTATGTTCTTGAAGGCAGTATGGTAATGACTAATACTGATGGAAAAGTTGAAACATTTGCTCAAGGAGAAGGTTTAGTACTTTCAAAAGGTTGGTCAGGAACCTTGACAGTACCAGAAGGAGGCGTACGTAAAATTTGGGTCTCTTACATGGCTGGTGTTAAAGGCGAATGAATAATTAAGTAAACTGTCCCCGTAATTATTCTAGAATTCGTCTATTATTTTATAATATAACATTCCTAAGGCCATTGCTGGGCGTCTGAAGAGTTTACCTCCGGGAAATGACCAGTGATGGATTTTTGTGAATATATCAAATCGTTCTGGTTTTCCGGCAATCATTTCTGCAATAACTCTTCCCATGATATGAGTTGGAGCTACGCCGTGACCTGAATAGGCTTGAACATAGAAAGCATTGTCCGCCAAGCGGCCCATTTGGGGCATACGGTTGATACCAATGCCCATCTGACCGCTCCAACCATACTCAATATCAATACCTTCGAGTTGAGGAAATACCTTAAGCATCTTTTTTGCCATCGTTGCTTTTAAATTGCTTGGCTCTAGGCCTGTATAATTTGAAAGACCACCAAATAGAAGGCGGTTATCTGCCGATAAGCGAAAATAATCTAGGGCCGTTCTTGGATCGCAAACAGCAACATCAGATGGCATAACGCTTTTTGCTAACAACTCAGGTAATGGTGCAGTTGCAATAACAGAGCTATTGGAAGGAAGTATTTTTTTTGACAACTTGGGTACCAATTCACCCATATAAGCATTACCACAAAGTACGAGGTACTTTGCTGAGACTGAACCTACCTCAGTTAAGACTTTAACTTTTTCGCCATGCTTTATTTCTGTTACTCTTGATTGTTCAAATATTTGTGCACCCAGCTCTTTAGCAGCTCTAGCTTCACCTGCACACAAATTCATTGGATGTACATGGCCATTTCCGGTAGCATTTAATAAACCGCCGCAATAATTATCAGAGCCAACATATTGTTTAATTTCATTTGCATCAAGCAGTTGAAGATTGTGAGGATTACCAGTTTGCTTTGCATAGGTTTGCCACTCTTCAAAATTTCTCATATGACGAGGTTTTATAGCAACATCACAATAGCCCCACTTGATATCACAATCGATATCATATTTGGCTACTCGTTCTCTAATAATTTCTCCAGATTCAAAGCCCATTTGATGTACAGTTTGTACACCTTCTTCACCGATAGTTTTTACAAACAGTTCTGGATCTTTACCACCAACACCGCCAATAATTTGTCCACCGTTACGACCAGTCGCCCCCCAAGCAATTCTATTAGCTTCTAAGAGAACGACAGCATAACCTTTTTCGATTAATTCTAGAGCTGTGTTTACACCACTAAAACCACCACCAACGATAACAACATCAGTTTGTAAATCACCCTCTAACTTAGGATAATTAACTGTCTGATCCGCAGTGGCGGCATAGTATGACTCTGTATGTTCTGTACTTTCTTTCGTTTGTTTTAATCCAAACACAGTTTAGAAAAGACCCTGTACTAGTCCGTCATCATCTAATTTAATGTGGTCAGCTGATGGAACTCTTGGTAAGCCAGGCATTGTCATAATTGCACCACAAACTACCACAACAAATTCAGCTCCAGCTGAAAGCCTTACTTCACGAACAGTCATTGAATGACCTGTAGGAGCTCCGAGCAATAATGGATCGGTTGAAAAACTATACTGAGTCTTAGCAATACAGACTGGCAAATGACCAAAGCCGTTATTTTGAAACCAAGTAAGTTGTTCACGAATAGACTTATCGGCCATGATTTCATCTGCGTAGTAAATATTTTTAGCTATAGTTTCTATCTTTTCAAAGAGAGGCATCTCATCATCGTATAATGTTCTGAACTGTGAGGCACCAGAATCTGCGAGTTTAACGACTTTTTCTGCGAGATCAGTTGCACCATCTCCACCGTGTTCCCAATGGCTTGATACACTGACATCAACATGAAACTGGCTGCAAAAATCTCGAATTACCTGAAACTCATTTTCTGTATCAGTGACAAACTTATTGATACAAACAACTATTGGTACTCCAAATTGACTTAAGTTTCTAATATGACGTCCAAGATTTGCACAACCATCTAATAGAGCTTCAGTATTTTCAGTTGTTAAGTCTTCTTTTGATACACCACCTTGGTGTTTAAGTGCTCGTACGGTAGCTACAAGAACTACAGCGTCAGGAGCAAGATCAGCCTTACGACATTTAATATCAAAGAATTTTTCAGCACCTAAGTCTGCACCGAAGCCTGCTTCAGTTACAACATAATCGGCTAGTTTTAATGCTGTCTTAGTCGCTACAACTGAGTTGCAACCATGTGCAATATTAGCAAAAGGTCCACCATGAATAAGTGCTGGATTACCTTCTAATGTCTGTACTAAGTTGGGTCTAAATGCATCTTTTAATAATACTGTCATTGCCTTATGAGCATTAACATCTTTTGCTCTGACGGGCTTTTTCTCTCGGGTAAATGCAACAATAATGTTACCTAAGCGTTCCTCTAATTCTTTTAGATCTTGTGATAGACAAAAAATAGCCATTATTTCTGAGGCAACGGTAATATCAAAGCCATCTTCACGTGGGTATCCATTAGTAGAACCTCCCAATGACGAAGTAATTTGACGAAGAGAGCGATCATTCATATCCACTACACGTCGAAATACCACTTTCCTGCTATCTATTTCCATTGAGTTGCCCCAATAAATATGGTTATCAATCATTGCGCTGAGTAAACTGTGTGCGGAGGTAATTGCGTGGAAGTCACCAGTAAAATGTAAATTGATATCTTCCATTGGAATTACTTGAGCGTGACCACCACCAGCAGCTCCACCTTTCATACCAAAGCAGGGGCCTAAACTTGGTTCACGCAGACAAACCATCGCTTGTTTGCCAATTTTGTTAATACCATCCGTAAGGCCTACTGAAGTTGTTGTTTTACCTTCACCGGCTGGTGTAGGAGTAACAGCTGTTACTAGAATAAGTTTACCATCAGGATTTTGCTGTACATTCTCTATTACATCCCATGATAACTTCGCCTTATCGTGACCAAAAGGGACGATATTTTCTTGGTTAATGTTTAGTTTTGCAGCAACATCATTGATATGTAATCCAGTTGTTTCTCTGGCGATATCAATATCAGATTTATATTCACTCATTGTTTTTCCTTGAAATAATGTTAATAATGATTGTTACGTGTGATCAGCAGGTAAAGCCTAATCCTAATTTATCTAGGAACTGAAGCCATAGGCCTCTTTTTCCACCGTTTTTATCAGCTCTAACTAGAGCCATTTGGGTTAACCTTACTCCAAGCCAACGAAACGGTTCAGGTGCCCATGGAAGTGATTTTTTTGTGACAAATTGCATGTTGATGACGTCAGTAGGATCATATCCTAATAACTCAAGACCAATACGAGCGCCAAAACGTGTAGCACCAACACCATGACCGGTATAGCCTACAGACCAGGCCATTCTACCATCGAAAGCAACGCCTGGCACCATACAAAACCTTGTAGAAGAAGCGATAATACCTCCCCACTTATTGGAGAATTTAATGTCATCCAACTGGGGAAACATTTGGAAAAATTCTTTAGCTAATTGCTCATATCGCTTTTCAGCATTCATATATTTCATATCAATTCCGTTATTAAAATAATAACGCACAGCTCCACCTCCACCCCAAGTAATACGATTATCTTTGGTCAATCGAAAGTAGTGAAACATATTGGTGAAATCTCCTAATGCATGGCGAGATACTTTTCCCCAGCCTATTTTATCCAACTGCTCATCCGTTAATGGCTCTGTAGATATTTGATAGTCCCAAACAGGGAGTACTGAACGACGAATTTTGCCAATGGAGCTGGTAAAGGCATTAGTAGCCATTAATACTTTATCACTGTTAATTACTCCACCTTCACAGCTAGCTCGCATTCGGTCAGTGCCTAGTGGTTTTACCTTAATCAGTTTCGTACCTTCATAAATACGAACTCCTAACTGATTAACAAGCACATCCTTTAGACCCCAGCAAAGTCTAGCAGGATCGATAACACCATCTTGTCCATCTCGGTACCAGATAGCAGAATAAAATGTTGGAGAGTTTACTTGTTCACGTATCGCATCTTTATCAAACCAAACGACATCCTCACCTTCTTCTTTAAGTGATAGATAATTATCATATTGACGAAGGGCTGATTCAGGATCCAGCGCGACTTCTGTTTCGCCTGTTTGTTCATAACGAGCATCAATATTGTAGCGTTCAAGAGTTTCTATAAACTCTTTCATATTTTGAGTACCCAACTCATGTAGTTGTTCAGCTTCGCCTGGAAATTGTGCCTCCATATTAGTTTCACCATGAGCGACACTGGTATTTAAGAAACCACCACAGCGCCCTGATGCACCATCTCCAACAAAAGTTTGCTCAATAATGATTATATCGATATCTGGCTTACGTTCCTTCGCTTGCATGGCAGCCCATAATCCTGTGAATCCACCTCCAACAATAAGTAACTCACAAGTTTCACAAGACTCTAAAGGAGGCAATTGCTCTGGCATTATTTCAGGATCGTGCCAAAGGGGGCGAGGGATAGCATCTTTAAGCGCTATTAGGTGCTTTTGCATAACATTCTCTTTGTTTAGCTCTACAGATTTTAAGTTGTCATATTATGTTTCTATTCGAAAAAATTATACAGTAGATATCGTTTGTTTATAAGCTTGAAAGCTACCCCAAAAGGGGTGGGTAATAGGGAGCATATTGACCTTTGAACCTCTCGTAACCACACCAATTGGTTCTGTCTGGATGGATTCAAGGGGTTCCGGTTCTTTTTTTGTTCCCACAGATAATATCTCTTCTCGCTAACACCAGAAGCAGCATTTTTGGAGCGAGGAACGAGCCGAAAAAATGTCCGACTGACTGCTTCTTTGTACGCCGGCTACTTTTCTTTTGCATAATCTTCAGAGCCACACGCTATTTCCCACATATGGCCATCTGGATCTGAGAAGTAACCTGAAAACCCACCCCAAAATACTGGTTGCCCTTCCTTAACAATGAGACCACCGTGAAGTGTTGCTTTATTCAGTAGTTCAATGACTTCCGAAGAAGATGAAACATTATGAGCTAAAGTGATTCCAGAGTATCCACAGTTTCCAGTAGCAACACCAATATCCTTTGCTAGTTCAGCTTTTGGAAATAAGGCTAATTCTGGACCATCCAAATCAAGGAAAACGATTTCATCTGATTTGTAATCTGTACGTTTAAGGCCTAATACATTTTTATAAAACTTAGCCGAGATAGCCAAATCTGATACGCCAAGCGTAATTATTGATAACTTTCGCATAATACCTCTGAGCACCTAACTAGGATGTAGAATAACTTAGTCCTCTTCATTTAGCATTCAATTGCACAAAATATAAGCAGCAAAACGCGCTTCTATGTTAATTCTGAGTCTAATTATCTTTGCTACTTTCATTCTATGCAACCTCAGAAAACAAAGAAATGCTCTCGATATTCAAATTGAAGTATGGCGTACATGTCTGTCTGATTTAAGCTGGTTTATGCGTTGTTTGAATGAACATATAGTCAGACTTACGAATACAGAAGATGACTGTACCAGTAGATTCTGGGAAGGACGATTTAAATCTCAGGCTCTGCTTTATGAAGCAGCGCTTACATAAATTATTTACGTGTTAATTTTAATAGTTTGTACCGGTTCATTTTTAAAATTATTTTCAAGAGATGGATGTCCTATGTTATTGCGTTTGAAATATTGCATATTGCTAGAAAAAGGATGATAACAATTATTTTCATTATGTATTAGTCCATATTTATAATAAATTACTCGTGTGAGATTTATAGCAAATTTCATTTTTGGCACATAACGGCGAAGCTACCACATAAACAAGCTACTCTTGGGTAATCAGCTGGATGTGTTTGTTAGGCGCGGCTAATAACATCTACTTGGCTATAATGGCAGTGGACATCAATATTCTGCTCACCATGCTTTGTATTTAAAATCACATAATCACCAGATAATGCCTTTATCTTTGCAGGCGCAATACTAGTGCCAAAC
>JAAGZM010000486.1 GCA_024206355.1 Gammaproteobacteria bacterium
AAAAGAGAAACGTTTCGTAGCTTACTTTTATTTGTTGTGGGTATCCTTATTTTTGTTCATTTAACAAAAAATGCTGAACTTTGCCAGTAGGTGTGCGGGGCAAAATATCAATAAATTTTATCGACCGAGGATACTTATAGGGAGCACTTTTGTGTTTAGCAAAATCCTGAATTTCCTTGATCAGATCATCACTTTGAGTATAGCCATCGTTAAGTACAATATGGGCCTGAATAATTTCACCTCGAGCTTGATCAGGAATTCCTATCACTGCACATTCTGCTACACTAGAATGTTGACTAATAGTATGTTCAACCTCTGGACTTGCTACATTGTAGCCAGATGTAATGATCATGCCATCGGTTCTGGCTTGATACCAAAAATAACCATCTTCATCTTCAATTACGGCATCGCCAGTGATATTCCAGCCATCAACAACATAATTGGTTTGTCTGGGATCATTTAAATAACGACAACCTGTAGGTCCTCTTGCAGCTAACAACCCCACAGTTCCTTTTGGGACAGTATGTCCCTTGTTATCAACAACACGGGTTTCATACCCGGGAACTGCTTTGCCTAAACTACCTACTGGGCATGTAGCTGATTGAACAGATAAAAAAACATGTAGTAATTCCGTTGACCCTAGACCATCAATTAATCGAATCCCGGTTTTATCCAGCCAATTTTGAGTAACATATTTAGGAAGTGGTTCGCCTGCTGAAATACCCATTCGAAGAGAAGCCAGTTTTTTGATATCAGTATTTTCAACCAATATTTTATACATAGTAGGTGCAGTAAAAAGGATACTGATGTTGAATTTTACAATTGCTGCTATCAGTGCTTCACAGCTTGTATCTTCTAACATAACAGTCGCTGCACGAGCATGGAACGGGAATAATAACAATCCTCCAAGACCATAAACAAATGCCAATGGAGGAGTGCCTGTAAATATATCGTCATTATTTGGTCTTACTACTTGCTTGGAAAAGGTTTCACAGACAGCCAAAATTGCATGATGTGAATGCACTGCAGCTTTTGGTTTTCCAGTGGTACCTGATGTAAAACCCATTAGAGCAATAGCAGAAGAACTTTCCGGACAATAATTGTAAAAAGTCGCAGGTTTATTTTCCATACGTAATTCCAGCTCATCAGCCTCACCAGAGCCATTGAAATAACAAATGTTCATTTCATGTTCTACCTGCCCGGTAACTTTTACTAATTCGTCCTTTAATCGACTATCACATAAAGCTATGCTAGCCTGGCTTTGAGCTGCTATTGGCTGAAGTTCTTTTGCTCGTAACATAGCTATTGTTGAAACAACAACGCCACCTGCCTTTATTATGGCCAACCAACAGGCCGCCAACATCAGATTATTTTTACTTCTTATCAAAACTCGATTACCTGGTATCAAACCAAGATCTTCGGTTAAAACTCGGGCAATTTTATTGGTTTTTTCAAGGAGTTCTTTATAAGTCCAGTTAGCAGAAAGTGAATAAATGGCAACTTTTTCACCATATCCCTCAGTTATGGCATTATCAAGTAATTCAACAGCACAGTTAAAAGGCTGGTTATTGTTTACACAATCCATATTGATAAAATCTGGACACTGCTGCTCTGCTGGTAAATGGTCAGTTACAAAGTTATCGAACGGTGTTTGTTCTTGTCTCATAATGTTGGCCTCGAGGCTATTTAATCTAAATAATGATTCCGCTGTATCTGTATCACGGATCTTGTCAACTTGAAATCAATACCCTTGTTACACATTCCAGAGAAGTTGTTGCAGTAATCCATCGGTTTTAGATATGCGCTGAGCTAGAAGTATGGCAATTCTTTTCATAAAGTGAAATCCACTATCTTTATTCTCTTCAAAATATGACATTAATTGGTCTCCGCTAATTTGAATGACAGTCGTCTCGCTCAAACAACGGACAGAAGCTGTACGTCGGATCCTTAATAAACAGCTAATTTCGCCCAATAAATAATATATGTCTCCTCCTATCATATGTGTACATTTTTCCATTTTCAATTTTCAGATTATCTCATAATTTAGAGCCGGTCAACTGAGGATCCTAGGTTCAAAACTCTGCATTATGATATATGTTTTGAACATCATCTAAATCATTTAACATTTCGATAAATGTTTCAAATAATTCAATATCCTCACCACTAATAGGACTGGTATTCAGAGGAACAAATTGAATCTCATCAACATCAAAGTCAATCTCACCAAAGCTCTCTGTTATTGCTTGCTTGGCTTTAAAATACTCAGTATTTGGAGCAAATACAGTAATTTTATCATCCTCACTTTCAATGTCAGTAACATCAACATCAGCCAACATCAGCGCTTCAAGTACAGCTTCTTCATCATCACCCTTAAAGACTAGAATGGCACAGTGATCAAACATATGGCTAACACTACCCTGAGAGCCTATTTTACAATCTGTTTTTGTAAAGCACTGACGTACATCACCAAAAGTACGATTTGGATTATCGGTAAGACAATCAACAATGACCATACAGCTACCAGGGCCAAAACCTTCATATCTGGCTACAGCAAAATCTTCACCGCCTCCACCTTTAGCTTTATCTATCGCTTTTTCAATAACATGCGCCGGCACTTGATCTTTTTTTGCTCTATCAACCAAACTACGTAATGCTAAATTACCATCAATCTCAACTCCGCCTGCTTTTGCACAAACATAGATTTCACGACTGTATTTACTGTAGACTTTAGCGTTGTTGTCCGATGTTTTTGCCATTGATAATTTTTTATTCTGATAGGCTCTGCCCATTGCTATTCCCTCTGTTTTAAATTGTGATAATGGTATAAATGAGATTTTACAATAAAGATGAGGAGGAGACAAAATTCTAATTATTTGATAAGTATACCAAATCCCCATCATTTGACTGAATAAACCTTACCCCATTATTGTAGTTAATTGGTCAAAACCTAGACAAAGAGTAATATAATATTTACTCTACATCTAAACAGGGCAAATCAAATAAACTAACTACGGAAAACAAGATGATTATGAATAACAAACAGCAATCAGTTTCTAATCCAACGTATAAAAATATATTTCTTCTTGTCCTAATAGCTTTTCTATTTTCAAGTAACAAATCTTACACTCAGGAGAATTCAGCACCGGGTAAACCGCTGGTTATACAAGGCGGCAGATTATTTGATGGGATCAGTGACACACTCCGACCTAACAAAGGCATTCTTGTTCAAAATGGTAAAATTGTTGCGGTTGATGCCAAACAAATAAATCTTGCTGATGCGACTATTGTCGAGTTAGATGATTCTGAAACAATATTGCCCGGCTTCTTCGACTTACACGCTCACTATAATCTCGATCTTATTGATAAGGGACGAGTCGAGGAAGTGGTTCATAACGGTACGATTTTTCTTGCAAATGGTGTGACATCTACATGGTCAGCTGGAGAGTTCTATCCTGAGCGGGTAATCGCACAGCGTGACCGGATCGAATCAGGCAAATCCATCGGACCCCGCCTATTTGTCTCTGGACCTTATTTCGGTGCCTTTCGCTGTGAATATAACGTCAAGGTAGCAGCAGATGATTGTATTGCATGGCCGAATGATATCTCAGAAAAAGAGATCAGAGACGAAGTGGATAAATGGGCAAAGCTCAGGGTCATTAGCATTAAAATTAAACAGGCAACACCGGCTGAGGCAAAAATCATCATTGAACAGGCGCATAAAAACGGTATGACAACAGCCGGACACCTTGCTAATTACAATGTTGAATATGATGTTGATACGAGAGATGCAATCCTGATGGGTATGGATCGTATTGAACACCAACTTACACTGGCTTTAAGTACGAGCGATCCAAGAAGTACTGAAATGCAAAATGTTGTAGAATTGATGTTAAAACATCAGGTTTATTATGATGCTAACTTACAAATGTACGGTGGCATCATTCAGCGTAATAAACACCTTTCTGAGATGGTCTGGGTTGATGAAGCTAAATATTTCACTCCCTATACTCAAAAATTACTTCAACAGCGTGGAGCACCAGAGCCAGAATCCGATGATGCTGAATTTACTCAACGGATCTTAGAGTTGAAAACTCTCTATGAACAAGGTGGTAAAAATCTTCTTATCATAGGTACCGACGAGCCTGTATATACCAGCTTATTACCAGGCTTTGCATATCACAGAGAATTACTGGCAATGGCCTATGCAGGGCTACCTCCAAGTGTTGTATTGAAAGCAGCAACAATTAATGGCGCTACTGCATTGGGCGTCGAAGACAAACTCGGCTCTATTGAAGCAGGAAAGCTTGCTGATCTTGTAATCGTTAAAGGAAACCCTCTTGAAGATATAAAAGCAACTCGCAACATAAAATACATTGTCAAAGAAGGTGTTGTGCACGATCCTGAAATCTTGCTACGTTCTTCTGAGGGGAAAATCGGACCCGCAGGCCCTGATGATCATGAGTCTTGGGAGCTGAAAATAAATCCTCTTCGAATTACTAAAATGGATAGATGAACTTGGGCAGTCTAGAAATCGTTGAGCCTGAAAATATACACACTAAGAGGAGGTGCCAG
>JAAGZM010000487.1 GCA_024206355.1 Gammaproteobacteria bacterium
GATGTCAAAAAATACGCTTTGGTTCAGGTTGTCATCGAGGAAATTTGACATGATTACGACTGATAAACGGGAAAATACTATTTTAACAGATTCGGCTCCTTTAAATCAGGGAGTTAGCTATTTTCCTACAGCCTGAACGCTCACATCAGCGGCGCGGCTTTGCTGCGTCCGACTGCATGCGATTGTATGTGCAAGTTTAAAATAGTGTTTGGTTGCATTTGAACTCAGGTAAATGCCTTTATATAAATAAATCCAGATAGAAAACCAGTAGAACTACCGATTGCTATGGCGTTCAATTTGTACTTGGGCTTTAGCCCCCAAACAATTATCGCTGGAATTATCGAAAGTAAGATTATTCGTGATGCTGCGTATGATAAATAATCGAAGTCTAATTCTTGGTAATGGACATACATAGTCCAGGTAAACAGGCACATTAATAAAATCGTGCTAGACAAAAATGAAAGCGATATTTGAACTAGATTGTGTCGCATCTTCCTTAGTCAGACTTATCTATACGGGTTTGCATTTGTATTGCACATACGCCTCGCATCAGCGGCTGAGGCAAGCGCAGCTTGCCGAAGTCCGACTGCATGCGATTGTTATAAGCCATTTTTGCTGTCTTGGTGGATAAGCAAGCCAACACCACTGTTTAGAGTGATCTCAATGTTTGGCAGAACATCGTCACTTGTATATGGTTGCTCATCTGGTCCGACACCTAGCAGATAATAATGTTCTTGATCTTTTAATTCGTAATGGTAGTAGCGTGGTTCCCCGCCCATTTGTACTTGGGCTGGGTCATGGACGAATACTAAAGAATTCTCAGGCAGAGATTTACGTAGCACCTCTAATGATTCTGGATATCGACTGTTTTGTGTTTTATAAAATTCGATAGATTGCACAAGAGATGTGATGGTGTTTTTACTTAATTGAACTCTCAAATCATCATATACACCGCCTCTCTGAACAAAGCCAAAGTAGAATAGTGCACCGTAAAGAATAACGCTAAAGCCAATACCACAGGCACCGACAACTGCGAGTTTCTTACCGCCTAACTTTTTAGTAGCTAGCCCCCAAATGATTGCAACAATACCAAAGAATATTCCGATACCTGGAATAAATGACACACCACCAATTACAAAAGGGAGTATGCCAAGTTTTTCTTGTTTTTCGTTCATTTGTTCTCCGTGTATGGTTTATAACGC
>JAAGZM010000488.1 GCA_024206355.1 Gammaproteobacteria bacterium
CTTCTGTGGTGGAACGATCAAGATTACGAATCAATAATTTCATGAAATACCCTACTTGCTAATGTTAGTCACTATTTCGAAGGTGCATACTAACAGAGATTGCCCCTTTGCTCCCAATCATTTCTGTTAGTAGACAGTCTGCTTGGCTCTTTACCAGACTGTCTATTAAAGTTCTGTTAGTAGACAGTCTGCTTGGCTCTTTACCAGACTGTCTATTAAAGGAATGCTTATTTGAAAATATTAATCAAGAATACGTACGTTGAAAATATGCTCAACACTCTTAATTTTTTTGATTACATCGTTGCTAGGGCGAGTTTCTAAATCTAGGATATTATAGGCTACATCATTCAGGCTTTTATTAACCATATCGATGATGTTAAGGTCATTTTTGGCGAAGATTGATAACAAATCACCCAAAACACCTGCTGTATTGTTATTGATAAACGTTATCCGACAAGCATCTTTACTGCGAGGCATTGTGGTATGCGGCAAATTAACAGAATTTCTGATATTGCCATTTTCTAGATAATCGCAAACTTGATCCACAGCCATCACAGCACAATTTTCTTCGGCTTCTACTGTACTTGCTCCAATATGCGGAACAGAAATAACTTTCTCGTGGCCAATTAGACATGGCTCGGGAAAATCACAGATGTATTGGCCTATGGAGCCAGCATCTAATGCAGCTACAACAGCTTCTGGATCAACGATGGTTGCCCTCGCAAAATTTAAAACTACTGCAGTGGATTTCATTAAACTTAAGGTTTGCTCATTGATCATGTGTTTTGTAGCTGGAATAGCTGGGACATGTAACGTTAAAAAGTCGACTTCTCCTAATAGAGCTTCAAGGCTATCCATGCGACGAACTCTACTGGAGAGTTTCCAGGCCGCATCGATTGATAGTGCAGGATCATATCCAACTACATTCATCCCTAGAGCAAGAGCCACATCCGCAACGAGTGAACCGATGGCACCTAAGCCAACAATACCAATTGTTCTCCCATGAATTTCTCTACCGGCAAAGCGCTTCTTTTCTTTTTCTAGAAGCTTAGCCATCTCTTCTGCATCATCCATTTCTCCGAGTGTACTTACAAAATCTCGACCTTGAACAATTCCTCTTGAGCTAAGAAGCATACCTGTAACGACCAGTTCTTTTACTGCATTTGCATTAGCTCCTGGTGAGTTAAAAACAACGATACCTCTTTGAGTATACTCATCCACAGGAATATTGTTTGTACCAGCACCCGCACGAGCGACAGCTATCACTGAATCGGGGAGTGTCTCATCGTGGAGCTTTTGACTGCGAAGCAAAATCGCGTTGGGCAGCTCAACATCATCAGTAACATGGTAATTTTCACTTGGGAAACGACTTAAACCTTTATCTGAAATCTTATTATATGTACGAATATTAAACATCTTGGAGCCCTTTATAGTTAATTATTATTTGTCACAACTTGTTCGTAAGCCCAATACATCCAAGGCATCAATGATTCTAAATCAGAAGCCTCTACCGTCGCGCCACCCCAAATTCTGATACCTGCCGGTGCATCTCTATAAGCACCAATGTCAAAAGCAACACCTTCAGTATCAAGCAACTTTACGATAGCTTTAACCTGCTCAGGTTCTGCTTTCAAAGTTAGGCAGATGCTTGTGTTGGAAATCGTTGTCGGACAGTCTGCTAAAAAGTCTATCCAATCATTGTCTTCAACAAATTTATTGATCACTGCAAGATTATCTTCTGACTTTTGAATTGCTGCTGCTGTACCTCCTAAACTTCTTATCCAATCGAGGGCATCAAGGTAGTCTGCGACACACAACATGGATGGCGTATTGATTGTGGCTCCTCGGAAGATACCTTCATTCAACTTGCCATTTTTAGTCATGCGAAATATCTTTGGCATTGGCCAGCTTGGCGTGTAGTTTTCTAAACGCTCTACCGCTCTAGGACTCAGTATTAGCATACCGTGTGCACCTTCACCACCGAGCACTTTTTGCCAGCTAAAAGTTACTACATCGAGCTTTTCCCAAGGTAGTGACATAGCGAAAACAGCTGACGTCGCATCACAGATGGTTAAACCTTCTCGGCCAGCTGGGATCCAATCAGCATCAGGGACTTTCACACCGGAAGTTGTACCGTTCCATGTAAATACCACATCATTATTGAAATCGACTGATTCTAAATCAGGTAATTTGCCGTAATCTGCCTCGAAACAATTAACATTATCAAGCTTAAGCTGCTTAACAATATCGGTCGCCCATCCTTTTCCGAAGGATTCCCAGGCTAAAACATCAACACCACGCTCACCTAGGAGTGACCATAAAGCCATTTCAACAGCTCCCGTATCGGATGCAGGAACGACACCTACGCGATACCCTTCTGGTAGACCTAGAAGCTCAGCGGTATCATCACAAACCTTGCCTAAAGTTGCTTTGCCCAAAGCTGAGCGATGGGAGCGGCCTAAAGTCTCAATATTTAATTGTTGAAC
>JAAGZM010000489.1 GCA_024206355.1 Gammaproteobacteria bacterium
GTGCTGATGATCACCAATAGTTTCGTTGACAAAGTAACGATAGGGGATGATCATAAGCTTGAATTAAGTTTGAAGGCTTTTGATTCTAAAACTGAACTAGAAAAAGTTCACTGTGATTATGTCATTACTGCAATTGGCCAAAGAGGTGATGAGGCAGTACTAAAAGATTCAGGTATTAATGAGACTGATAATCTTAATCGAGTTAAAGCCAATAAAAATAGTCAAATAATTTCAACTCAAGCACTTAACAATATATTTGTCGCAGGCGATATTAAAGCTGATCAACATATGAGTTTAATTGGTGCTATTGCCAGTGGTAAAAAAGCTGCTATTGGTGTTCGACATCTTTTGGAAGATTATGACTATTCTTATGAAGGCGAAGCTGCTCTTGTTGCGCTTAATACTGCTCCTACAAGTAAGCAAGTTAAAGAGTATCAATTCACTGATCTTGGAAAAGATTTAAACCAGCTAAAGATAAAAATAAAACAGTTTGATCTACACCAAACCTGTGAACGATGTAATCACTGTATAGAAAATTTTGGTTGCCCGTCGTTAATTCGTATTGATGGAAAAATCACTATCGAACAGTCAAGTTGCATCCGTTGTGGCTTATGTATTGATGTTTGTCCAAATAATGCTATTGGTTGGCAATCTGAAGTAGAGGTGGCATAGCAATGAGTGCTCTAAAAAAACTAATTGTCAGTGGAGTAGGTGGTCAAGGTGTCACTTATACTGTTCGTTTATTAATGAGTGCTGCAGTATTGGCTGGTATTAAAGTTAATACTGATGAAATTCATGGGTTGTCGCAACGTGGTGGCGTGGTCAATGCAGGGTTAACCTTTGGAGAAGGAGGCCATGGTTATGTTGACGATGGTGAAGCTGATTTTTTGATTGGACTGGAAAAACTCGAGGCCCAAAGGAGTATCAAATTTTTAAATACTGGAAGTCGAGTAGTGATTGATAATACTGAGATTACACCATTTACAGTAAATTCTGGCCAAAGTTATTATCCCGATACAGACAAATTTATACAGAGCTTATCTGAGAATATTGCTGAAGTTATTTATATTCAAGGGAATGACGATATTCATAGAAAATTAAAAAGTTATTTTGTTCTGGGTGTCGCATCTACTTTAAATAGATTTCCTGTAGAACCTCAATATATTCAACAAGCCATTGAGGAAAATGCTAGGAAAGAAAGTGTGGTAGAAAGTGTGAGGATCTTTAATCTCGGTAGAGAGTATAAGTAGTCTTACTCATATTTTATCATTTCTAGTTTTAAATTTTTACTCCTGCAATTTTGTTCAGAACCAATAACCCTACACCAAGTAAAAATGGTAAGGGATAGTTTTCACAGACGGCTCCAACTGAGAATTCTAGATTTAACTAGAGGAATTGATACTCAATGCATGTATATCTGTTTGCATCATATCGCCAAGGGCATCATAAATTAATCGATGTTGTTGAAGGAGTCTTAATCCTTCAAACTTATCAGATCGAATAGTGACATGAAAATGCCCTAATCCACCTTTGGAACCAGCATGTCCTGCGTGGAGATGTGACTCATCCTCAATAACCAACTCACTGGGAGCCAGTTGACTATCAATTTTAGACTTCATCCGAGATATTCTTTGTTCGTTACTCATAAAATTTGACTCATAAATTTGTATATTGAAGTATAATGGGGGAATAGAATTGAATTTTA
>JAAGZM010000490.1 GCA_024206355.1 Gammaproteobacteria bacterium
AGTAGGCTTTCGCATAATCAATGCAAACGATGGATTTGGCATCTGTGCTCGTGGTAGTGAAAAATATGAGGGTGGGAAATATAAGAATGACCTTTTTATCATGTTTCGTGGCACCACAACCAAAAATTATGGTGCCGATATTATCAGTGATGTGCGCATAGGCGTAAAAACCTCGAGGACAGGGTTACCGGTGCATGTTGGATTCAACCATGCATTTAACAGCATGTTACCGGCTATCGAAGAGTTTGTGAAAAGTAATGCCGATGCAACCGGCTCTGTTCATGTAATTGGCCATAGCCTGGGTGGTGCTGTGGCGGCTCTTACCGCGGACTGGATAAGCGCAAGAAAACCAAAAAAGGTTAAACTATATACCTTTGGTTGCCCCAAACCGGGGCTGGAATTTTTTGCACGGAAGTTGACCGAAAAGTTAGAGGAGAAAAACATTTATCGGGTTTATCACTCGACCGACGTAGTGCCAATGGTGCCTGTTTATCCCTTTACACATTCACCAACTAATCATTGTGGGTATCAATTGCCCAGCAATTATTTTGTTTCGCTTTCTGCACACAAGATGGCTAATTACGTAGCATCGGTGGGAAGCCATTCCTGGGATATACTGAAAAAAACAGGTGAACAAACTGCCTACTCTAACTCTATTGAACATTGGTTAAAGTCCGATAAACCCTTAAACCCTGCAGACCCAAGGACCTGGGAATGGATCAATGCTGGCTTGACCTGGGTGTTACGCAAGGTGATTGGTGGTGCCGCAGCTATTATTCAAGCCCCTATTATGGATTCCATTTCTCTGGCAGATAAAATCGCTATGATCTTACATAAAGGCATTGATCTTTCCATTGATGCCAGTGGCTGGGTATTGAGCATCATGCGGAAAATCATGCAGGCACTGGGAATGAAACTAGCTAAAACAGCCAGTGAATTAACCCGACAATTTATGAGTATTATCCTCAGACGGCTGATAGCAAGAATGAGTAACGAAGCTGTCCGCACTGTAAGGGCATTGATGGTTTAATAACGGATAGTTACGAACGCCGGAATCAGAATAATGCCAGGTTTTTACGCCTTGCGAGTTCCCCCCAGGTATAGGAAGCATAAAGCACCCCATCTCAAGAAGCCAGCTGTCCTGATGGCGTTTTCTGCAGTCAATGGTGAGCGATTTGTTTAGGTGGAAATTTTATTTCGGTGTTTTTTAGGCGACCACGCTCTGTTACAGCTGGTG
>JAAGZM010000057.1 GCA_024206355.1 Gammaproteobacteria bacterium
AAAATTACTTTCATCACCTTTACCTATGATGCAGATCTAACTGTGTAGTTTCAGTCATTGCAAGAATACGTGACGGGCTTTATTGGTATAAACAAAAAGCCAAAGATATGATTATGATACTACCTTCACTACAGCAGAGTATATACCT
This sequence comes from Gammaproteobacteria bacterium, assembly GCA_024206355.1. Classification (GTDB taxonomy): domain Bacteria; phylum Pseudomonadota; class Gammaproteobacteria; order Enterobacterales. The sequence continues at coordinate 149 of JAAGZM010000057.1, forward strand.
AGTTTTACTGCGAGATGTTATTTGATAAACTGGCGAAGGTAGAGTATTGCAAAGAAGTGACTTACAGATCCTCAACGCGCTTCTGTGCTTTTTTGAAATCAAGCTGTTGATCGTGCAAAGGTCGGCCGATAATAATACCTGAAAGACGATGCTCATGTACCTTATGTAATGCTTCAAGATCAGCAAAACAACTAATGCCACCATTAGCAATGACTGGAATATTGATTTCTTCTGCAAGTTCACATGAGGTACTGATATTGCAACTGTTAACGTGTCCTGAATCAGGGATTTCCGTTAGTACTATGCCCTGAACACCTTCATCATCAAATTCTTTAGCAAGTGCCAACAAATCATGGCTTGTTTCGTGCCCTTGGAACCTTACTTGTCCATCATGAGAATCAAGAGCAACCATAATTGCCCCTGCATACTGTACGCACATTTCAGCAACAAAACCCTCTTTACAGATTGCGCGTGAATTCATCACCAAATATTTGGCACCAGCATCCAACCAAATAAGAATGTCTTCTTCATTATTAATCCCACCTATTTGAAATTCTAAATCAGGATAACGTTTGTGTATTTCAGCAATTTTATGAGAATTGACAGGTTGTCTAGCACGAATAGCGTCAACATCAACAATATGAACGCGTTTTGCACCAGCCTCAACCCAGCGCTCAACAGCTTCCATGGGATTTTCAGTAACTAAAGAGTCACCCTCCTCCGAATGCTGTGTATAAACACTGTGTCCAGATTTTAACTCCATAACAGGAATTAATAACATACCTACTCCAAAGTTTTTCTTTTTATAATTCTATACTATTATTCTAGGCAAGTAATAGGAAAAGGAAAGCCTAAATCTATTTCTTGACAATATCATCTTAACAGATTGGTCGATTACTTTCTTATAATCTGTTATTTCCTGTATACCGTTACTGGCACAATAATTGGATCTAATAATTATAATTATATAAATAATGACTTAATGGATCAGCCACTTAATGAAATCACTGATTAACTATCTTCGGTATTTTTTCGCCATTGCAGTACCTTTATTGCTGGCAGCTAGCGCTATAGCAGAATATCATTGGCCAAACGCTGTTTGGCCATCAAGAGCTTTCGCTATTCTACTTGCCTCGATGGTAGGTTACTACACGAATTTTATTGCCATTAAAATGCTCTTCAGACCGCAAAAACCCAGTGTTTTTGGTCGTCAGGGACTTATTCCTAAAAATCAACCAGAACTTGCTATTCGTCTAGGCGAAGGTATTAGTGAGCACTTTTTTAACGCTCATGAATTACAACAATACCTTGATGAGCAACAGCTTTTGCAAAAAGCAGCAAAGCAAATGAAACAACAGCTCGATAATGCACTTGTCGATGAGCAAATTCAGTCAAAACTATCCGAGTGGCTTGCAAGACAAATTAATAGCCACACTGATGAAATTAACCATTTTCTCGTCAAAGTAGCGGACACAAACCTGACTCGCATGCTAGCTAAAGAAACAGACTTAGTGAAACTAGCCCAACAATTAGGTAAGTATATCGAGACAAAAATAGATAATGGCGACATCGATATTGAGCAGATTGTCGATAAGTTTGCGGAAATTGCTGCTGAAAATATCCCAGATCTAGCAGCTTGGCTACATCAGCAGTTTGAAGACTACAATGAATCACAGGGTGTTATTAAGCGAAATTTTGTCAGCTTTTTGAAATGGTCTTCAGATATTGATGAGCAAGCACTAAGAGAACAACTTTATCATCTCATTAGCACTATGGAGTTTCGTTCAGGTGTTTATCAGTTCAGTGAACGCATGGTGCTCTCCCTCACTGAATACCTAAAAACAGAAGATGGTATGGGTCATATTGATCTAGCAAGTGACAAACTTAATCATTACCTCATTGAGCGTGCACGCGAAGAAGGTATCCCTCTATTAATTAAGCGCTTGGAGTCCTGGTTACAGTCAGCATCAGCCTGGCAATCAATAGACAGTCTACTGTCACGAGTAATTGATGTCCTAGAAGTAGAACTCAATCAGTATCTTCATAGTGACAAATTTGAACAAAACCTTGAACGATGGATACCTCAATTATTAGAGCATTTTAATATCGAACAGTTTATTTCTCAAAAAGTCAAAGCTCTAGATACTGGACGTTTAGAAAAAATGGTTATTTCTGCAACAGGTGAGCATCTTGCTGCTATTGAGGTTCTTGGTGGTATTTTGGG
>JAAGZM010000058.1 GCA_024206355.1 Gammaproteobacteria bacterium
AGTTCTTCAAAGACTTTACCCATGTCGTGGTTTGAAACAGCTTGTGGGCTTAAATCGGTTTGACGCACCTTTTGCACGATTTTATATAACAGGTTGGCATCGTTTAGTTGGCCAACAAATTCCGAGAATTTGAAGTGCTCAAATATTTCACGGGCATCTCTGGAAAAGCCCTGTAAGTAGGATTCCAGATTGTCTTTAATGCTGGATTCACCGAGCCTGGATAAGTCCATTTTTGAGGTGTTGAAAAAGGATAAACCACCGCTAGCGCGTAAAAGCATTTTCTCTTGTGCTTCTTCAGAAAGATTCATATTTTGAATTTTTTCAGATTCAATTAGAACCACTTCTTTTGTTTCTTCTAAAACACCTTCTAAACGACGCAATAATGTGAATGGCAGGATAATGCGACCGTATTGGCTTTGTTTAAAATCACCACGTAGTAAATCTGCAATAGACCAGCAATAGGCGGCAAGATTATTTGTATTTTGTGTCATTATTAAATGATATCCCATTAATATAATTCAAGCCACCCATAAATTGAGGCTTGTCTGAAATGAAAGCTGAATTAGAGCAATGGTGTGTCATGGCCGATCAAACAAATATGACCTATTTGAAAAGATTTGCCAAGTCACTGAGAAAGAATAAGGACGGTATTTGCAACTATGCAAAACATCAACTGACATCAGCTAGAATTGAAGAGTAAAACTAGACACCCATAATTTAATATCCAGTGCAAAAACTGCAACTTGATGAACATTCCTGGATGGCAACAGTTCAAGGGTATTCAAAAGGCTTTCACTCTTTTATCGGTCCTGAAGAACTATTAAAATCACTCTGTCAGAAACAAAAAAGACATTGGGTTCAGGGTTTCAGTGTCTGTCGGAAATTATTTAAAAGCAATATCCCAACTCCCATCACGACTTAAATATTTTATTTTAGATATTAACCTATTAGACAAAG
>JAAGZM010000491.1 GCA_024206355.1 Gammaproteobacteria bacterium
ATTTTTTGCCAATCATCAACACCACGAAAAACATGAATATCAAAATACTCAACCCAAAATCCTTCAGGATCAGAGGGCACAACATGCCAATAGTCTTCAGGTTGATAATAAGCCAAAACTGGTTTTTTTCCTGATTGAAAAATAATATAGCTATGTGGCGCATCTGTAACCGGTAAAATTGCAGAAAAATGTATGTTTACTTTAAAAGGGTAAACGTTATCATCTAAAAATCGCTTTTTTGGGATCCCAGAGGGAATAATCAACCCTGAATAACATTTGTCTTCCAATAAATCACCATAAAATGACAAAATGTTCTGAAGGTGATCTCCATAACTATTTTTTTCTGTTAGCATTTGAATTTCTCTGCATTAATTATTCTCACTTTTCAAGATAACAGCCTTTGTATTGGCTTGCCAGTATTGATTTCACTGGTTATTATTAGCTTATCTGATCAACCTACCTGGGCATTAGCCCTTAAATATTTCGGAGAATGAAATGCTCTTTGAAGGACAATCCATAAGCTGCCAAATGCTTGATGGCGGTATAGCAGAGTTTTGCTTTAATTCACAAACAGGATCGGTGAATAAATTTGATCAACCGACCTTTGCTGAATTTAGACAAAGTGTCGACATTTTAAATAATACTCCTAACTTAAAAGGTGTCATTGTTACCAGTGGCAAAAGTGTTTTTATTGTTGGTGCTGATATTACTGAATTTATAACGATGTTTAAGCTCCCTGAAGAAAAAATTCAAGAATTTCTAAAAGAGGCTAACGGTATCTTCAGCGATTTTGAAGATCTAGGAGTACCAACTGCCGCCGCTATTAATGGTATTGCTCTTGGTGGTGGTTTAGAAATGTGCTTATGTTGCGATTTCAGAATTGCTTCTGACAATGGTTTGGTAGGTGTTCCAGAAACTCAACTGGGGTTAATTCCTGGTTTTGGAGGAACAACTCGTCTACCAAGGTTAATTGGTGTTGATAATGCAGTTGAATGGATCAGTACAGGTAAACATCATAAATCTGCTGCCGCCCTTAAGACGGGCGTCGTTGATGCTGTTGTTGCAAATGAAATACTGAAAGAAGCAGCAATCGATACTCTTAAACAAGCAATTGCTGGCGATCTAGACTGGCAATCTCGCAGAGAACAAAAAAAATCTCCTCTCAAATTAAACCAAAATGAAGCACTAATGAGCTTCTCAACCTGTAAAGCAATGGTTGGAGCCAAAGCTGGACGTAATTATCCAGCACCAATGGTTGCTATTGATGTTATGGAAAAATCCGCTCGATTAGGTCGGGATGAAGCAATGGCAATTGAAGGTGCAGCATTTGCTAAATTAGCAAAAACCTCAACTGCCACATCTCTAATTGGACTGTTCCTCAATGATCAAGCATTAAAAAGAGGCGCCAAGATAGCAGGAAAAACTTCTGAAAAAACAGTGGAAAGCGCGACAGTTCTCGGCGCTGGTATCATGGGTGGCGGTATTGCGTACCAGTCAGCCGTCAAAGGCATCCCAATCGTAATGAAAGATATCCGACAAGAGGCTTTAGATCTGGGTATTTCAACAGCAAGTAAGATCCTTAATAAAGGTGTGTCACTAGGAAAAGTATCAATACCAAAAATGACTGAGACACTGGCAAAAATCAAACCGACTCTTAATTATTCCGATATTGAAGGTACCGATATCATTATTGAAGCAGTTATTGAAAATCCTAAAATTAAAGATGCTGTTTTACAAGAAACTGAAGCATTGATTGATGAAAATACTATCTTAGCCAGTAATACATCAACAATCTCTATCGATCTTTTAGCCAAAAACCTTAAAAGACCTGAAAAGTTCTGTGGTATGCATTTCTTTAACCCCGTTCATAAAATGAAGCTGGTAGAAGTTATACGTGGTAGCAAAACTAGCGAACAAACGGTTGCTACAACCGTTGCCTATGCAAGTGCTCTTGGTAAAACACCTGTTGTAGTTAATGATTGTCCGGGGTTTCTTGTTAATCGGATTTTATTCCCATATTTCAAAGGCTTCAGCTTGTTAATTCGCGACGGTGCCAATTTCCAACAAATTGATAAAGTTATGCAGCAATTTGGTTGGCCAATGGGTCCTGCCTATTTAATGGATGTTGTCGGTATCGACACAGGTCATCATGCAGACGCTGTGTTAGCTGAAGGATACCCTGATCGTATGGGTAAATTAGATAACGATATCATCAGCGTATTATTTGAAGCGGGTAGATATGGCCAAAAGAATGGCAACGGCTTCTATAGCTACGGTAAAGACAAAAAAGGTAAGCCGACAAAAGTGCTCGATGACAAGATCGACGGGCTAATTAGTTCTATAGCCGCTCCTACAAAAGAGTTTAACCGCGAAGAAATTATTAATCGTATGATGATCCCGATGCTAATCGAAACAATTCGTTGTTATGAAGAAAAAATCGTAGCAACCGTTGCTGAAATCGATATGGGATTAATTTATGGCATTGGATTCCCTCCCTTTCGCGGCGGTGCATTACGATATGCTGACGAAATTGGGCTTAAACAACTATGTGAACTAGCAGATCAATATTCAGATCTCGGCAAAAGTTATGAGCCAACAGAAAAAATGCGTGCTATGGCCGAACAAGGCGAAACCTTTTATCAGTGAATTGCATAACTTGCGCCAATAATATGCGCAATCAGGAGAATAGAAAATGAATGAAGTTGTTATCGTTGATGCCGTTCGCACCCCCATGGGTAGATGTAGAGGCGGAATGTTTCGAAATACTCGCGCAGAAGAATTATCAGCAAGACTGATGAATGCGCTACTTGAACGAAATCCAAATGTAGATCCTGTAGATATCGAAGATATTATTTGGGGTTGTGTTAACCAGACTCTAGAGCAAGGTATGAACATTGCTAGAAATGCAGCACTACTTACCAATATCCCTAAAACTACTGCGGCTCAAACCGTGAACCGCCTTTGTGGTTCCTCAATGCAAGCTATCCATACTGCAGCCTCGTCAATTATGATCGGCAATGGTGAGATATTTATGGTTGGCGGTGTTGAGCATATGGGACATGTGGCTATGGATCATGGTATCGATTTAAATCCTGCAATTAGTCTTAATACAGCAAAAGCCTCTGGCATGATGGGTCTTACTGCCGAACTTCTTGCAAGACAACATGGTATTGGAAGAGAACAGCAAGATGAGTTTGCCGTTCGCTCTCACCAAAGAGCACATGCTGCAACTGTTGAAGGTCGTTTCAAAAATCAAATTGTTGCAATGGAAGGTCACGATGCTGAAGGTCGATTGAAAAACTTTGATTTTGATGAAGTTATTCGTGCCGACTCTACCATTGAAGGTCTTTCAAAATTGAGACCTGTTTTTGATCCTGTTAATGGCACTGTTACTGCAGCAACATCTTCTGCCTTATCCGATGGTGCATCTGCAATGTTGATGATGTCAGCAGACAAGGCTAAATCTTTGGGATTGACTGTTATGGCAAAAGTAAGATCGATGGCTGTAGCTGGGTGCGATGCAGCAATTATGGGTTATGGTCCCGTACCTGCTGTAAACAAAGCACTAAAAAGAGCAGGTTTAGAAATTGGGGATATCGATTTGTTTGAATTAAATGAAGCTTTTGCAGCTCAAGCATTACCTGTTATCAAAGCTTTAGGCATTACAGATCAGGTGGATGATAAAATTAACCTTAATGGTGGAGCAATTGCTCTTGGGCATCCTCTCGGTTGTTCAGGAACAAGAATTAGCGGAACGTTGTTGCACTTAATGCAAGAAAAAGATGTTAATTTAGGTGTTGCCACCATGTGTATTGGTTTTGGTCAAGGCATAGCAACTGTCTTTGAACGTGTATAATACCTACTAATTCTGCAGCGGCAACAAGTCTTGCCGCTTCAGTTTTAACGCCTTCAGTGTCAACCACTTTGTCCATGGTTCGTTTATTACTACTGAAACCATAATTTTAATCGGAGAAAACTATGTCTAAGTTACTGTTATCAATTATTGTTACCTTGTCTTTATTGACAACCATTTCCATTCAAGCAACAAAACCAAACCCTGAAAATCGTCAAGAACTTCAAGCCATTAAAATGGAAAAAGCTAAGTTACAAACACAAGAACGCCTGTTGCGACTAAAGCAAACCCTAAACCTACAAAAACAACAGCTTCCCGCCTGGTCTGCCTACGAAAAATACATGCAAGCAAGCACCAACAAACAAATGTTTAAGGCTGTAGATCTTCGAAAACAATATTATAAAACAGGCATACCACCAACAAGTATTGATCTCGCAAAAGCTAACATTGATCGTTTAGATAAAAAGCTCGGGTTAGCAAAAGAACGACTGGTAATATTTTCTGCTTTATATCAAGAACTTAATGATGAGCAGCGAGCTACTATAGACAAAATGTCGCTTCGTAAAGTCAAAAAAGCAGCTAAAGAGGTTAGAAAAAAACGCAACAAAAAGGACCGAAAAAGATAAACAATGAGCGACCCTTTTGAACACTATACTCAACTGCTCGATGCAACCGGATTAAACTGTCCAGAACCGGTGATGATGGTACGGTTGAGTATGCGCAAAATGCAAGTTGGTGAAACCTTGCTAATTATCGCAGATGACTCATCAACCACTCGCGATATTCCTAAATTCTGTACATTCATGGAACAACAGCTTATTCACTCTGAAGTTGAATCGATACCTTTTCGATACCTGATTAAAAAAATTACTTAGTTATCTTTATTCATAGGCTCAAAAAATTCAAACAAACAATTTATTGAATTATTGTTATAATTGTTTTTATGAAAGATAGCATAAACCCAAATAGTTTATTTCTGAACATCAACGATCCGTCGGCACCAGTTGATGATTGGGATCCTCCCTACTGTGGTGAAATAGATATCTGTATCCATAGAGATGGTCGTTGGAGCTATAACGGTTCTATTTTCTCTCGATCAAAATTAGTAAAAATGTTTTCTCGAGTATTAAAACGTGAGAATAATGACTACTATTTAGTAACGCCTGTTGAAAAAGTTAAAATTACCGTTGAGGCAGAACCCTTTATTACAGTATTAGTTGAACGCAACCCTCAAAATCCTGAGAGTTATGCCTTTAAGACCAATATGGATGAAACGGTTGTTGCAGGAACCGAACACCCTATTCTCGTTTCTGAGGATCAAAGTGGCCAGCCCTATCCAACTATTTTAATTAGAAAAAACTTACATGCACTAATATGCCGATCTGATTATTACCAATTAGTAGAATGGTCCACAACTGAAAAACACAATGAAAAAAACCGTTGTTTTATAGTCAGCAATAATCAACGTTTTACTTTAGGTGAATTCTAATATCAAAACTCAGGACTTATATGAAAATCAAAATCATGCCCATTAATAACTTAAGCCTTTCCTTTTACTCTGCTGGTGTTCCTTTGCTTGTTTTTTGTTGGCTTGATCAATGGCTGCAAATGTATCTAGTGTCAGACAAATTGCGCATACAGTTATTTATTGTTGCAATCATTGTTATTGCAATAGCCGCGATTATTAATTTAACGAGTTATATTCTTCATTTTTACAAGTCGAATAACAAAACCCCATAAGTAATCACTAAACCTAGAATCCTCAGTTGACCGGCTCTGACTTATGGTTATTTATTTCAAAACAGCAACTTACAGAAGGATTAGTATTCACCCATTGAGTGAGTTTGCCTACACATTTGATTGCACGGATTCTAGGCTAAAGAAACCAA
>JAAGZM010000492.1 GCA_024206355.1 Gammaproteobacteria bacterium
ATAATTTTTCAAAAAAAGCAGCCATGCCGATTGGATTAAAGCCTGCTTTAGCTAAGGTGACAATACCAATTCTATCTGCCTCAGATTCATTGGTTCGAGTATGATTGATCATTACCTGATCCGCACCTGCTAGAATACCTGTTAAGGTTGCCATTCCAGCTTCTGCATCTTGCATCATGACGAGAATAGAACCAAGAGTTGCAAGCATCATAGGCATGCTTAATTGTGACTGTTGCTCTAATCTTCTCGCTAGGTGTCTTTGTGTAACATGTGCTATTTCATGAGCCATAACACCTGCTAACTCACTTTCATTCTTTGCATTTTGAACTAATCCACTATTAATACCTATATATCCTCCAGGCATAGCAAAAGCATTAATGGCAGGATCATTGATGACAAAGAAGTAGAATTGTCTATTCTCTGCATCTTCATTAGAAGCTACAAGACGAAAACCTAAATTATTAATGTAGGTTCTAACTTGCGGATCATCGATGACTGGTAACTGTTGACGTAAAAATCTTATATAGTTATCACCTAACTCCTGCTCGAAATTTAAAGGAAGTAGTTTATTGATACTACTTCCCATATCAGGAAGTTCATTACTACTAGCACTGACCATCGGTAAGATTAATACGAGTGATAAAAGAAGCTGAATTTTGATTAATTTCATTCTAATGGTGTCTTTCCAATGGTTTTGAACATTGCTGGTATTAGTGAATTCTATTATCAGGCAATATACCATATTATTTAATCAAGCAGAATTATATCGAGACTGATACACTTAATTTATAATAGATGTCGAATTAATAAAAAAGTTTCAAAAACATCAAAAAAGCAAGAAATAGCAAAGTAATAATAGGAGTTCATTGATGTCAGGATTGTTTGCTAATTGGTTTCGAAGAAAATTTTCAAACCCTCAAGCGGTAGTTTTAGGGATGCTGTTGATATTTGGTTTTGCAATCGTATTGACTCTTGGGGATATTTTAAACCCGCTTTTTATTGCGATTGTTTTTGCCTACCTTCTTGAATGGGTTGCATCGGCGATTAATAATAAAGGTTGCCCTAAAGGCATTGCAGTCCTATCTGTTTTTACAGGTTTTATTGCCTTATTGCTGACGACCGTATTTGTTTTTATTCCACTCATTTGGAAACAGGTAAATGAAATTCCAAAAATTTTGGAAAAAGGAAAAGAAAAGCTCATTCAGTTATCTAAAGAATATCCAGACTTCATCTCAGAACAGCAGATAACTGATTTAATTGCATCGGTATCTGATATTGGTGGTCTTGGGCAGGCAGTATTATCTGCTTCAGTGAATTCATTAATCAGTGTTATGGCTTTGTTGATTTATCTATTTATTGTACCTTTATTAGTATTTTTCTTAATGAAAGATAAACAAATTATTCTCGATTGGTGCAAATTATGGTTACCCAAAGATCGTAATATGGCAGATCGTGTTTGGGCTGAAGTAAATATTCAAATTGGTAATTATGTTCGCGGTAAAATTGCTGAAATATTGATTGTTGGTGCAGTCACTTATATTGCATTTGCCTATATGGGACTAAATTACGCATTTTTATTAAGTGTGCTAGTCGGGTTTTCTGTATTAATCCCTTATATTGGCGCAGCAGTTGTAACCATTCCTATTGCACTAATTGGATATTTCCAATGGGGGTTTGAAACACCTCTATGGACATTGTTAATCACGCATGGAATTATTCAGGCACTTGATGGGAATCTCTTAGTACCTATACTCTTTTCTGAAGCAGTAAACTTACATCCTGTGGCTATTATTTCTGCTGTTCTTCTATTTGGAGGAATATGGGGCTTTTGGGGTGTGTTTTTTGCCATACCGCTCGCCACTTTAGTCAACGCCGTAATGAGTGCATGGCAAGAGAATTCAACAGAAGATCATAATATTTCTGAAGCATAATCTGCAAGGCGAGAGCGTTCTCCTATCTTGAGTGTAATATGTCCACTGTGTTGCCAGTCTTTGAAATGGTCGACTACATAGGTTATTCCTGAACTAGTTTCTGTGAGGTAAGGGGTATCTATCTGTGCAACATTACCAAGACAAACAACTTTTGTTCCCGGGCCTGCACGTGTAATCAATGTTTTCATTTGTTTCGGTGTGAGATTTTGAGCTTCATCGATAATGATAAATTTATTGAGGAATGTTCTGCCACGCATGAAATTAAGTGAACGAATTTTTATCCATCGAGAAAGTAAGTCTTGAGTTGCAGCTTGACGCCACTCATCTTGCCCATCTGTAGGTGATAGTACCTCAAGGTTATCCATTAAAGCACCCATCCAAGGTGTCATTTTTTCTTCTTCTGTTCCAGGTAAGAACCCTATATCTTCACCAACAGAGACAGTTACTCTTGTCATAACCACTTCTTTATAGAGTTTCTTTTCAATGGTCTGTTCTAGTGCAGCGGCTAGTGTCAGCAGTGTTTTTCCTGTACCTGCAGTACCTTGTAGACTGATAAAGTCAATATCTGGGTCCATCAATAGATTCAGTGCAAAGTTTTGCTCTCTGTTTCTAGCGTTTATTCCCCAGATACTATTATTTCTATTTTGATAATCACGGGCAACTTCAATAATGGCTTCCTGAGGATCTACTGACTGCACAATAGCTTGGAAATTTTCACCGTCCACTCCATTAAAGAGACAGTTTCTGGGGTACCATTTGGAGACGGAAGGGCCATTTATCTTATAAAATGTTCGGCCTTCTTCTTTCCAAGAGTCAATGTGCTTTCCGTGATTTTCCCAGAAATCAGTATCGAGCTCAAATATGCCTGTATAAAGAAGCTCTATATCATCTAGAACTCTGTCATTATTATAGTCCTCAACATGTAATCCCAATATGGCTGCTTTGATGCGCATATTGATATCTTTTGAGATAAGTGTAACAGTTTGGTCGTCATATTTGCTCTGAAGTTCTTTGGCGAAACTTAAGATGCTATTATCAGGTTTACTTCCTGGTAAGCTGCTTGGAAGTGAATTTGTGGCCTCCTGGGTTTGGAAATAAAGCCTACCACTAGCCGGTTTCGCGCTTTCCTCGTTAGTTTCAGACCAGTTCATCGTATCAAGGATTAATCCATCGTCAATATTGAGATTTTCATGATCCATGAGTTGATCTATAAACCGACTGGCTTGACGGGCGTTGCGAGCAACTTCAGAAAGGCCTTTTTTTCCAGCATCAAGTTCTTCAAGAACGGTCATTGGGATGTAGATATTGTGCTCAGAAAATCTGAATATAGCAGTGGGATCGTGCATCAATACGTTGGTATCTATGACAAAAATGCGTTTACCTTCAATGATTTGCTTAGTCATGAAAACCTCCTATAGAAGACCTTTCATAGGTTCTATGCTGGCATCAAGGTTCAGATCATCACAAAATGATGTAAAGCGATCTCTTAAGTCAGCAATATGCATACTCACAGGAATGTTGACTGTCATATTAATGACTAGCATTGGTGCTGCAGTATGTGGAGCTTTGTAACTATCAGTCTGTAAATTTTCGATATTGATTGATTGGCTAGAAAAGAATGTTGAGATATCTTTAATGATTCCTGGGCTGTCCACTGAAATTACTTGAACACCATAAGGCATTAAGTTGCTCTTATTAAGAGGCATTTCAGTGCGTTTTACTAAAGTCATTAACCCTTCTTTTTTCTCTAAGACACCCAAAGCCGTTTCAAACTTAGCAATAGAGTTCCAACTGCCTGCGATCATCATAATGACAGCAAATTCACCGCCGAGCACAGCCATACGACTATCGACAACATTACAGCAATTTTCACTGGAGATTGTCGATAGTTCATTAGCTATTCCGGGTTTGTCAGCACCAAGTACTGATACAACAAGATAATTTTCCATTAGCTATTCTTTTTAAAGAGAATGAATGTTTATTATCACTCAGAAGCAGCTTGTTTGAAAATAAAAAATGACTTAAATTAGTAATTTTTTCAAAATAAGCAAATAGGAAGCAATTGCCTTGAACGATTATCCCTTAATGTGGTCATAAATTAGGAGAAAATCTGGGTCGCAATCCTTTAGGAATAAGGTTACCATTGCCATCTTTGTGGAAAGCAGAATTCAAAGAAATTATTTTAATCAGGAGTTACAATTGAGAAGAGCGTTAAAAACAATCGTTTTTATGTCACTAGGTTTACTAGGTGGCTGTAGTTGGATTGTAGGTGAAGGGGAGCTTTTTGATAGCTCTGAATATGATTACACCAATGCTGAAATTACTAAAGAACTTGAGGTTCCTGAGTCTATTGGCGAATCGAATGAGCAAGATCACTTTTTGGTTCCAGACCTAGAGGATGGTGCTAAAGGCGTAGTCTATGGCGTTGACCAAGACGTCATGGCGCCAATGCAGGTATTAACACTTGGTAATAAAGTGAGAGCTAATACCAGTAGTGACAGTTCCGCAGCGTATGTAATTGAGTCTGAAATAAAGATATGGGATGCGGTTGAGCGATTTCTTATTGAAGAAAATATTCCTACGATTGAAAAAGACATTTCCTCAGGAACAGTAACAACTGGGTGGGCATTAAAGGAAGATGATTCATTTTGGAATGGTGAGATCACTGCCTGGCGATATCGGTATCAAATAAAGGTTGGAGATGCAGAACGTTCGAATGAAAGCACTATCTTTGTTAAAATGCTCAATGCTGAAGAGTTTGTTGATGACACAAGTAGTTGGCGCATTATTAAAGACACTCAACGGGTCGAAACAGAATTTTTAAATAGCATTTTGGGATTCATGTATGTTGAAGATCTGCAATCAAGCAGGGCACTCGTAAATCAGTCTGGAATAGGCGGAATTAATATTTCACTCGGCACAGATAATGATAATAACCCAGCTTTAATCACATCATCTAACTTTGAACATGTGTGGACGCGTATTCCTATCTCTTTAAATATATTAAATATCACCGTGAACGACCAAGATAGATCACAGGGTTTATTTTTTATTAATAATAAAGATGCTAATGAAGGCTTCTTTTCATCATTAGCATTTTGGTCATCTAATGATGTTAAAACCCTAGATTTACCAAAGGAAGGAAATTACGTCATTAAGGTCTCGAAGAAAGGTGAGGGTGTTAGCATGACATTCATGGATAATGAAGAGAATGCTTTATCAGCTGAGGTTTTATCTCAGAATTTCGCTATGCTTGCTAAAGTATTCAAGTCTCGAGCATTAGATTAAACGTTAAACTAGAATCCTCAGTTGACCGGCTCACAATTATGATTATGTACTTCACAACAGCAACTTACAGAAGGATTAGTATTCATCCTTGAGTGAGTTTGCCTATGCATTTGATTGCACGTTTTTTTAGACTCATTGGCTTGACGGCAAAAGCCTTATATAGAATGACTATGAACGGCTTTCTAGTCGGCGCCACTAAGCCTAAAAAATACACACTCAAACTCGTCCAACTGAGGATTCAGGTTAAAACTTTCTCTTAACGGATAAGTCAGCCAAAGCAACTAGTGCTTCCTTGTAAGGGGAGGTAGGAAGTAATTCTAATGCAGCTTTTGCCATTACAATCTCTTGCTCTGCTTGCTCAATAGTTTTCTCTAGAGCTCCCGTTTCTCTAATCGCTAATGTAATTTCTTCCAGATGCTTTAAACCACCGTGTTTAATAGCATTTTTTATCATCTCAGCTTGTTTTACGGTGCCAAGTTGCATCGCAAGAATAAGTGGTAAAGTAGGCTTGCCCTCAGCTAAATCATCACCAACATTTTTACCCAGTTCTTCAGCATCTGCGCTGTAATCGAGGGCATCATCTACTAGCTGAAATGCATTTCCAAGGTGTAAACCAAAAGTTGCCATTGCATCTTCTAAAGGCTTCTCTGCATCCGAAATAATAGCACCTAGGCGTGTTGCTGCTTCAAAAAGAGTTGCTGTTTTATGATGAATTACGTCTAAGTAACTCTCAATACTAGTGTCAGGATCATTACAATTCATTAATTGCAGAACTTCGCCTTCAGCAATAATGTTCGTCGTGTTAGATAAAACCTCCATGACACGTAGATTTTTTACTTCAACCATCATTTGAAATGAACGTGAATAGAGATAATCACCGACTAAAACGCTAGCAGCGTTGCCAAATAGTGCATTAGCAGTTTCATTGCCCCTACGTAAATCTGACTCATCAACTACATCATCATGTAAAAGTGTTGCAGTATGAATAAATTCAATAACGGCCGCTAGGTTAATATGCTGTTGCCCGTTATAGGCGAGTGCCTTAGCGACAATAGCTAAAAGCATAGGCCTTAGACGTTTCCCACCGTTATTTATGATATAGTATCCAAGTTGATTGACTAATGATACATCAGAGCTCAGGCGTTCTATAATCAATGTATCGATTGCTGACATTTCTGCAGACATCAACTCACTAATTGTTTTAAAATCCATCAACTCTACTTCCGTTTTTATACGATTAATTTATATCAAGAAAGATACCAACAGGAATGCTAAGGTGTACTCAGATTTGGGTCAAGCTAAAAGATTGATAAAAGATTGATAATCATCGAATTCTTTGATCTTTAAAGCAAAAAAACAAGTTACACTAAGGGGCTCTATGTATGCTAGACACAAGAGTTTACCAAACATCTGGTTTATTTATAAAAAAGACTGAATTATTACTTGCCAGAAGCGGGTATATCCCTTAAAATGCGCCGCCTTCAAACAAGTTAAATTGTTTTTCGTTATTTAGACGAATTTAAAGCGGAGAGTTTCAGGAAATGTACGCAGTAATACAAAGTGGCGGAAAACAGCATCGAGTCAGCGAAGGACAGGTGCTTAAGCTAGAAAAAATTAACAGCGAAACTGGTGCTGTAATCGATTTTGATAAAATACTCATGGTTGCAAATGGCGAAGATATTTCAATCGGCAAGCCTTATGTTGATGGCGCTAAAGTGAGTGCAGAAATCGTTTCACATGGTCGCGGTAAGAAAGTTAAAATCATTAAGTTCAAGCGACGTAAGCACCACATGAAGCAAATGGGTCATCGTCAATGGTATACTGAAGTGAAAATCACTGGTATTAGCGCTTAATATTCTTACTAACAAAGAATTATCTACAAGAATTTAATAGGGAGCAACAACAATGGCTCACAAAAAAGCAGGTGGTAGTACTAATAATGGTCGTGATTCTAACGCCAAACGATTAGGTGTTAAGCGATTCGGTGGAGAACTTGTAAGCGCAGGTAGCATTATTGTTCGTCAACGTGGTACACGTTTTCACGCAGGTGTTAATGCAGGACTAGGTCGTGACCACACAATCTTTGCAAAGGCTACTGGCCATGTAAAGTTTGAAGTTAAAGGAAATAAAAATCG
>JAAGZM010000493.1 GCA_024206355.1 Gammaproteobacteria bacterium
AATTTATATCAGACCCACGCATCCAATCTGTAGCTAAGCGTGCTTTGTGGCTTGGTAATGATGAGACGCATTATTTAAAGAAATGGGTAGCACACGACATAACTGACCTAACCACACTTATTAGGCTAGCAATTAATTGGATTGAAATTGAGCGCTTATCTGATGCTTACGAACAGGATATGCCAAGCTAAACGTATAACAAGTCGTTTAAAAATGACCGCCAAACAGCGGCGGCCTTTTAACTCGGCGTTATAAGCAATTATGAATAGACTACTAACACTTATCTTATTTTTATCCATGCCAGCTTTAGGCATTGATATCACTGATTTATATATAAGTGAAAATACATGCCCATTTGAGGGTTGTGCTTACGGCGAATGGCACGTTCAAAAAGAAACGATTATCTATTCTGAGCAAAGCATAGAATCTGAAGTATTGGGTAAATTAGAGCCAGCAACAACAGTAGTGACCTTAACAGGTAATGTTCATGTTGTTCCTGGTAAGGCTAAAATCATAGGTGAGCCATACCATGAGAGTCCTGACCTTGATCCCAATAAAGTAGTTCTTATTCTAGATTACGTTGGTGAAGGGAGAACTAGAATATTCCAAGATGGTAAATTCCATATAACCAAAATAGCAACAGATAACAGCCAATGTAAAAATAAGTCTGATTGGCGTCGTTGCTGGGTCAAAATAATTAAAAAACCATCTTCTACTTGGTGGGTAAAAATAAAATATAAGCAATCATTTGGCTGGGTTCTTATCCATAGTGGTAACATTAAACCAATTGATTGGTTTTCATAGTAAAGTGGCTTATAACAAGTTGCTGCACCGGACTCCGCAAGCTGTCACGATTTTTGCGGGGCAAAAATACGCGCCAACTTGCTACGCCGGTGAGCAAGGCGTTAAGCAATTATTGCTATCACCCATGAAATATTTATTATTTTTAACACTAGCTTTATCAACAATTGCTAATTCACAAGAATTATCGCTTATTAAAAATAATGAAACTGCTATGTTATTGGCTACCAGTCATGAAAT
>JAAGZM010000010.1 GCA_024206355.1 Gammaproteobacteria bacterium
AATAAGCAAATTGGAGTTAGAATAATGAAATATCTTGTTGATGAACATGGAGTTGTACACTTCATATAATAATAGAGGAGCCTTCGGCTCCTTTAACCATTTAGACATTAGATAGTCTTAAGATAGACTAAGGATAATAAACAATGTACTGGTTTACTAGAATATTAATATTAATGATGCTGGCTGCTCCTACACTTTTGCTAATAGAAGGTACTATATCAGTAGGTGTATATTGTTTGATAGTGGGGATAGCTTTGGTCTTAGAAGAGTTATCAGATATCAAAGATGAGTTAACTAAGTTAAATAACAGGAATAGGTAATGAATGATTTAGAAATATGCAAACGCATAGCAGAGATTGAAGATAGAATGTTCAGTATAGAGGACTCGCCATCAGGTAAGTATATCCATGACATAGGTGAAGATAATGCATACAATCCCCTAACAGACAAAGCATTGTGTTTTGATTTGATGGTTAAGTATGATGTGAGAGTTGAGCCTAGTGATTGTAATGCATGGGTAGACAATGAAGATGGTTACCCAGATAACGAGGTGATACATCATAAGGGCACACTACAAGAGGCTATATGTTTAGTAATAATCAACAAGGATAATAAATAATGAATAATAATAATGTATATGTTGAGCACTGGTTGGTTCTGGGAGGTAAGCGTCTCGACCACAAAACAGTCAGCAAGGTTGTTGGTATCGGTCACAAATGCGTTTATGTTCAGAACCGCAGTCACACTGGAACCAGAACAATTAAGCAAGAACATTTAATAAGGTTGGTGGAGTAATGAAGAAATTAATAACAATACTCACAGTAATCATGCTAACTGGTTGTGGTAATTACATACCTGCTGAACAATTGCAATGGGCTTTAGGGCAATGCAAAAACAATCTTGGGGTAAAGGAAGTTTATATTAACATAGATGCAGGGTTATCTACTAGAAAGGTTATATGTAATGATGGTGCGGTTTTTAGTTGGCGAGTATTTACTGGACAAAATCCACTATTAGATGAGAATAAATAATGAATAATCCATACGGTATAGCTCTAAGACAGGTTAGTAAGAATGCATGGAAAACTCTTGAACCAATAGAATTTAATTATAAAGGGTTTGATTACAGAGTTCCTGTTGGATTCTTTACAGACTTAGCTAGTGTTCCTAAG
>JAAGZM010000494.1 GCA_024206355.1 Gammaproteobacteria bacterium
CACAATAGGTATTGTTCTCAGTATAAAAACGTTCCATGACACCAGCCAAACTCACTAAAGCTCCCTGAGCATCGGCACGCTTAGCTTTTGCGACACTTTCCTGATAGGAGGGAAATGCAATTGCAGCAAGTATTGACACAATCGCCACCACAATCATTACTTCAATTAGACTAAAACCAGCCGTAGATTTTAACTTCATTTTTCCACCTATTATAAACTCACATAATAACTCAAACAATCAAGCTCTCAAAAGCTTCTGAATAATCAGTCACTTTTGAAAAAGCACATAACAATTAGAATTCTAATTGTTTCCAAGATTGCCTTCCTTTAGCTCTGGGTCCTGGGTTTTCTGTAGTCACTTCAATATCACCTGAAGAACCACTATTGTACTTATACTCCTGATCACCACTACTACTAGTAACAATACCAGGGGCAGCAATAATACCAACTTTAGACTTCTTACCACTCGTTGGAACTAGTATATCTACACCACCGATAGTGACTTCAACCCAATCAACTGAATCAAAAATGCCATCATCATTCAAGTCAAATGGTGAAAATTCCAGTCGGGCACCACTATCAGCGTCTAACTCCATTAACCAACCAGTACCACCACTTTCACAAGGATTAACAGAAGGAATTAAAGTGGTAAAAATAATTCGACCATTCCTTAATACAGAGTTACTGATCTGACGCTCACCATAGTTATTCGTATTACTAGCTCCCTGATTAATCAAATCCATATACCAACCTTTATGAGAAGGCCAGCCAATAGAATTATTACTTGTGACTCGCAAGTCATAAGTATCAGTTCGGGGTGTATCATTGCCATCAATAAAACCATCACCATTTGAATCATATTCAACAGTGAAATCCTCATTAATTTCTTCGATAATTTTCTGTTCTAATAAATCACCTGCATCAAGAGCCGTCGTCAAATAATCATCATCATTATCCCAGACTCCATAAAAAGACTGAGTATTCTGTAAAGTGGTCAGGTTATCATCTGCCTCAATATATTGACCCGTACCAAAATAAACCATATACCCACTATAAGTAGGATGGAATCCAATCTGTGGTCGTGAGGTTATTGGCTGACGTTCTACTGTGTCTTTACAAATAGTAATATTATTATTAGATTCACAATAACCATCCGTTGTTACTATCCCCTGGGTTTGGAATAAAGGAGTAATCACTGAACCTGCTGATGGACTGGTTGTCTTAACAGCCCAATTTCCTGTTTGGTCACCTTCAACATCAAATTTCCATAGATTTCCATAGAGATCGCCAGCATAAATAGCATCGACAATAAAATCATCTTCTACATCAACAGGCGAAACACTGGCCAAACCATTAGGACGCCCATTAGGGGTTCCCGTGAGTTTACCACTG
>JAAGZM010000495.1 GCA_024206355.1 Gammaproteobacteria bacterium
GACATAATGATCACAGACTCTGTTGAAGTCCTGTTGCAAAGTAATCTTAATCCAGATCTTTGTCCTACTATGCGGGGTGAAACCTTTGATAAGTTTGAAAAAGCTTATCTCATTCCTAGGGACTTAATTTGGCTGGAATACGTCAACGCCTGGCTAGAAATGCTTGTATTGAATGGTAAAATAAATGAATTATTTGCAATGTACCAATAGCGTAGGATTGTGAACAAATTTCGTAAGAGAGTACCAAAATGTATGGAGGCAGAGCAGTCATTTCTTTACTGCTACCAGTGTATAGTCAACACTTAGATTTTATCTCATTAGTTTCAATGAACTGCACATAGGTCAGTGTTATTCACACACTCACGTATTTGTTTGATCCGGAGAAATCCACTTAGCCAGTGTTGCAAATAAGGTATCAAACTGAATGGGTTTGGTAATAATATCATTCATCCCAATAGCTATTACTTTTTGCCGTTCACTCTCCATTGCATTACCAGTCAAGGCAATAATCGGTAACGCCTTGAAATCTTCCTGTTCACGTATACGGCGGGTTGCCTCATAACCGTTCATTACAGGCATCTGACAATCCATTATAATACCATCAATATGTTCTTTGGATAAAACATCCAGAGCTTCCTGCCCATTGTTAGCAGTGACTACCTTTATGCCAGACATGGTGAGAATTTCATCCAACATTTCCCGATTCATCTGATTATCTTCAACCAGGAGAATTTTAGCATTACGTAAACCTTTGCTATCATCAATGTCTGTAACTTCATCTTGTTCGCTGTCATCAATGTCTGTAACTTCACCTTGTTCGCTATCATCAATGTCTGTAGCTTCATCTTGCTCTGTTAATGGTTCCTTTTGGAATTGATTATCCTCCTGGAGGTTAAGACTAGCAGTGAACCTAAAGGTACTACCAACACCTTCTTTACTTTTAACCTCAATTTCACCACCCATCAACCGTACAATTTTTTGAGAAATGCTTAAACCCAAACCTGTACCACCATATTGCCGTGTTATTGAGTCATCAGCCTGAGTGAAGGGGGTGAATAATTTTTTCTTTTGCTCCGCGGATATCCCAATACCATTATCTTTAACGGTAAACACCAGAACTAATTTTTCATCAACCTGAGAATCAAGCTGAACAGTTAAGACTATTGAGCCTCTTTTATAAGAAAACTTGACCGCATTATTTAAAAGGTTGATTAACACTTGTCTTAATCGCAGTGGGTCACCAATTAATAAACTTGGAATATTGCTATCAATATTGAGTGAAACATTAATATTTTTATCACTGGCTTGGAACGATATCAGGTCAAGAACATCCCTGATCACTGTATCCAGATCAAAATCTATGGACTCCATCTCAAGTTTGTTTGCCTCAATTTTAGAAAAGTCCAGAATATCATTGACAAGCCCCAATAAGTTTTGCGCTGAAATACTGGTTTTTTTAATGTAGCCCATCTGCTTACTATCCAGATCGGTTTTCATCGCAAGATAAGTCATTCCGATGATGGCATTCATTGGTGTGCGGATATCATGGGACATGGAGGCCAGAAAATCTGACTTTGATTTGTTTGCCGCTTTTGCTACCTCTGCAGCAATAGCAAGCTTTCTGTTCTGCTCAGCAATAATTAGTTTTTGTTTGTTTGTAACTAAAAACCTGTTGTAGATTATTACAATAAAAAGAATTAACAAACCCAGTATCAGCATCAAGTACTGCTGCCATGTTTTAGACTCCCTCAGCAATGTTGCTTGTAACTTCTGTCTCTCATCACTGCGAATGCTATCAGCGATTGCTTTTTTTTCGTATTCATATTTATACGACTGGCGAATGACTTCACGCTGATTTTGTTTATTATTAATATCACTTTTAGTCGCTATGTACAGCTCATACATGGCAAGTGCCTGCATATACTGCTCTTTGATTTTGTATAATTCAAATAAGTATTTACTTGCCTTTTTGACCTCAGTTACCTCACCCAACTCTTGTGCTAGTCGCAGTGCATGTTGGATAGTGTCAATGGCTTTTTTGTATTGAGTTGAGGCAAACGATATCTCACCTTTAGCAAGGGCTGAATCGCCCCTAGTTTTGTAAACTGCGCCAATATTGTTGGTTGATTTGGTAACGCCTATTATATAGGTAATTTCTTCAGCAATGCTCAAACTGCGTTTAAAATACTTCATAGCAGTTATGCTATCCCCAAGACGATTGTGAACACTACCCAGGTTAATAATATTATCAACGATCCTGGATTTATTGCCAATTTCTTCGTTGATAGTTAAACTACGCTCCAGGAAGTCTATAATACTTGCATATTTCGCTGCTATTAGTTTTGTGTTGCCACTCTCGCTTATTGTATCGACCTGCTTTTGATAAACAGTGCCGATGCTATTTAAAGCGTTTGCTATTCCATCATTACGTCCCATTTCTTCCGCGAGACGTAAACTGCGAAAGAAATAGCCCAGAGCATCCTCATAATTCTCTTGCTGTACGTAAATATCACCAATAAGACTCAATGTTTTGCTAATATTATGTTTGTGTTTTATTTCCTCAGACAAGACTAAACTACGTGTAAAATACTCAATGGCTTTGGCATAATTCCCCTGATGGGTATAAATAACACCGATATAGTTTAATGATCCACTAATCATATATTTATAGTTCTGTTTATCATTAATAGACAAACCACTATTGTTTTCATAAATAGACAAACCACGATAGTGATAATCCAATGCTTTGGAATAGTCGCCTAATGTAGCGTAAATTACGCCGAGGTTGGTCAATGATGAGCCACTTGCTTTGTAAAGCTCAAGTTTTTCATTGATGGCAGCACTACGTGTGAAATAGTCGATTGCTTTGGGGTAATCGGCCTTGCGTTGATAAGTAATCCCAAGGTTATTCAATGAAGTAGCCATCATTTTTTTATCACCCAGTTTTTCACTGATAACCAGGCTTTGAGAATGGTAATCAATGGCAGCATTGCTATCTCCTGACACAAAATAAGATATTCCAAGAGCATTAAGACAGCTGGCAATATGTTCTGGCAGTTTAAGCTTGTTAAAAATGACTAATGCCTGATTATAAAAGTCTATTGATGATTTATAATTTCCAAGAAGATACTGTGTAACTCCCTGAGCTTTCAAGGCGCCACCCATATATCTCTCTAGCCCTTTTTTTGAAGCAAAATCGTATTCCAATTTAATAAGCTCAACAGCTTTCTCGGGTTGAGTATAAAGAAAACCTTCTTTTATATATGATTCAAATGCTTCCAGACGAGTCGTATCTGGCAGATTGGGATTGCTCCACTGTGCCCAAAGTCTGTCCAGGTTATCTTCAGCAGACAGGCCTAGACTCATACAAAACATGAATATTATAAGGAGTTTTACGTACTTCAAAAATTCCATTTTCAATCCT
Organism: Gammaproteobacteria bacterium; assembly: GCA_024206355.1. Taxonomy (GTDB): domain Bacteria; phylum Pseudomonadota; class Gammaproteobacteria; order Enterobacterales. Next base: position 3,425 of record JAAGZM010000495.1, read on the forward strand.
TAGAGCCAATCATTTATTGGGAGATTAATAAATATCGTATAATAAGTAGAATAGTCACAATGTTGAGTCTTGTCCAGAGTAAAATATTTTTCAATTATCAGAACCTAAGGTCAATACAGACTGAAAGAAAACTCCTTCTCAAAATGATGAATCATTCGCTTTGCAATGTCTAAACCAATAGTAGTAATATTCATTTTGCTCTCCTGCCGTTTTGGTAGTGGTTAGCATTTCAATCATCCCACATAGATGCTTGATGCGGTAATATGGAGTTCAAGTTAACTTTTCAGTACAAGTACTAATATTCTGGCCTTTGTACAAATTTCTTACTAAAGCTAAAAAGTGAATTTATTATCCTAGAATCCTCAGTTGGACGCGTTTGAGTGTGTGTTTTTTAGGCTTAGTGGCGCCGACTAAAAAGCCGTTCATAGTCATTCTATGTAAGGCTTTTGCCGTCAAGTCAATAAGTCTAAAAAACGTGCAATCAA
>JAAGZM010000496.1 GCA_024206355.1 Gammaproteobacteria bacterium
CTATCATTTGAGATATAAATAGGTCATCATTCCCATATTTGAAGGTAAAATAGTTAACTTGGTGTCAGTACCGTTATTATTAGTGGAGAAAGTAATTCGTGAACAATTCTATACGTATACTAATCGGTTTGGGAGTTGGTCTTTTTGCCGGCATCCTGCATTCAATAAATAGTGGTCAAATATTACCTGCATTGCCAGAGCTGATAGAACCCATTGGTACTTTATGGGTAAATGCAATTCGCATGACTGTCATTCCATTGGTAGCTTCTCTTTTAATTACTTCTATTGCAGGTAATAAACAAGGCGATCTTATCACAAAACTGGGTGGAAAAACTATCGGTTTGTTAGTCTTAATGATCTTGGCAGTTTGTCTTTTTACAATTATATTATCACCTCTATTTCTTTCATTTTTACACATTAATCACGACGCCGCTGTGGCTTTGAGAGAGAGTACAGGAGCTGCAGCAAGTATACAGGAACTGCCTCCTTTCAGAGACTGGTTCATCAAACTGATACCCACAAATCCTCTTAAAGCAGCTTCAGATAGTGATATGTTACCACTATTGGTTTTTACGAGCCTATTTTCTCTGGCTCTGTTAAAAATTAAAGCTGAAGAGTCAAAAGTTATGATCCAGTTTTTTATCGCGATTAAAGAAGCAATGTTTGTTTTAATAGAATGGATTATGATAATTGCTCCCTTAGGCGTTTTCGCTTTGGTTTTTCCTCTTGCTGCAAAAATGGGGATGTCAACTGCAACTATTCTGGGAAGCTTTATTCTTATAACCTGTGGACTCATCACATTATTAACTATATTGCTCTACCCACTTGCTACATTGTTTGGCAAACTTACGTTTTTAGAATTTGCACGCTTAGCTGCACCCGCACAGATTATCGGATTTAGCACCCGTTCTTCTGTAGCTGCTCTACCAACTACATTTGCAGCAACCAATAATCTCAAAATTAATCATGAGGTATCTGGGCTGGTTTTGCCCATTGCAGTGTCTTTATTTAGATTTGCTTCACCTCTTGCAAGAACAACAGGTACCTATTTTATTGCAATTTTGTATGGCATTGATCTTAGTACTATGGAACTGCTTGTCATCGTACTAGTCATTGGATTACTGAGCTTTTATTCACCGGGGATCCCCAGTAGTGGTTTATTTATTATGACACCTGTATATCAATCCCTTGGATTGCCAGTTGCTGGTATAGGTATCTTGATAGCTGTCGATTTGATTGTGGATATGTTTTTAACCGCATCCAATGTAACGGCCAATATCACAGTAGCAGCTTTATTAACCCGTAATGATAGGAAATAAAAAAACTTTATTACTAATCTTGTACTATTGATATCTATAGTTCATTAAGCGACTGTAAAATATTCTTTCATCCAATTGTATAAAACCTGATTACTCAGTTTTTCAAACTTTAATATCATAAATTCTGCAGCCGGATCTTGGTCTTTAAAAGAAAATTGATATTGCAAAACATCAGGTTGCTGATCATGTAAAATTAGAATAATACGTTTACCTGTCTTCAAACAATCGATAGTCATTATATCGGCAGGAATACCACTAGCTCGCATGCCTCTATTGACACCCACTATAGGATTAATTTGTTCAAAGTCCTTTTGAATCTGACTATGTGCTTCAGTAACTAGATCAGATAATACTTCTAAATTTTTCTCGCTCACCATCTTTATCTCGTCAATAAAATATGAAAATATAATAACCTATCTATTAGGAAAGATATCTTTAATATTACCTTAATATTGACATCAAAGGGGTTATTCCTGAACTTTTCAAAATTACCTTGTCAGTTCACAAAACTAAGCTTGTTAATCGAACACTCCGATTAAATGTGAGTTCATCAACATTGCTCAAATAAATTTCGAGCGAGCGGCTTTGATTTTTGTATGAAATCTTATTACACTCTTAATCGATTTTGATTGCTTTATTATTCTTTGGCTGTGGTGGTGGGAGTAGTTATACTCCTGTTGACTCTGATATTCACGATGTTCCAAATAATTCGTTGCCTATTCCTGATAATAGTGGCAGTGATCATTATCTAGTTTTGTTAGTGGGAAATAGTCATGTGAGAAATTTAACCGAGATACTGGGAACTATTTTTTGTATGGAGCTCCTAACAAAACATTTGATGCAGAGTAGGCACTAGGTTCAAAGTATCTTGTTGATCGAGTGGAAGATGGCTCTACACTAGATACAAATTTATCGAGTAACAACAAACCCTAAAATAAGGATGGAAAAATGAAACTTATAATGATTATATTGCTTGCTTCTTCAGGCATTTCTTTTGCAGATACTAAACTAGGAACAAGAGAAGTAGTGTTAAACAATGAACAAGTCGAAGTTGTACGATTAACATATCCTGTTGGAAGTGAGTCCGGTATGCATACACATATTCATCCAAACAGAGTTGTCTATTTTGTTAAAGGTGGGAAATTAGAGTTGATCCCTGAAGATAAAAATAAATCATCAAAAGTGCTTGATGCAAAAGATGGTCAAACACTTTTTTTACCTGAAACCACTCATAATGTGAAAAATATTGGTGATACAAAAATTGTCATTGTTGAAACTGAAATAAAACGCATTAACAAGTGAATAATGAGATGACAACTCATCAGGCAGAGGAAGACAAGCGAAATGCTTCTGTTCTGATTTCTGTAAATGGAGAAATGGTTGCTCGAGATCAAGCTGTTGTTTCAGTATTTGATAGTGGTTTTATGCTGGGTGATGGAATATGGGAAGGACTTCGTCTCTATAACGGGAAATGGTCATTTCTAGAAGAACACATCGATCGTTTATTTGAGGGGGCGCTTGCCGTTGATATCAATATTGGACTTACCAAAACAGAAGTAATTCAGGCGCTTGAAAATACCCGAATCGCCAACGATATGCATACCGATGTCCATGCAAGATTGATGGTTACAAGAGGGGTTAAAGTTAAACCATTTCAACATCCGTCCCTATCACAATCAGGACCTACCATAGTCATTATTATGGAGCATTCAAAACCAATGCTGCATCATGGTATACGTTTAGCAACGGTACCTCATATGCGCGGCTTACCGATGACTCAAGATCCAAAACTCAATTCCCATTCCAAACTAAATTGTATTCTGGCCTGTATTGCTGCTAAGAAAGCCGGCGCAGATGAAGCCCTAATGCTCGATGTGAATGGCTTTGTTAACACGACTAATGCCTGTAATTTTTTTATTGTACGCAAGGGAGAAATTTGGACATCATCGGGTGACTATTGCATGAATGGAATTACCCGCCAAAAAGTCATTGATCTTTGTCGAGCAAATGAAATACCTGTTTTTGAACGGAATTTTTCTCTGGTTGATACTTACGGAGCCGATGAAGCTTTTCTGACAGGAACTTTTGGAGCCCAAGAATCAGCTTTATCAATTGACGGTCGCAAAATCGGTGATGGTACTACTCCTATTACTGAACGTATTCAGAAACTTTATAAAAAATTGATCGATGAAACTTGTTCATGAGACAAGATTGTAAAAGAATTTCCGTGTGGTCAGGACCAAGAAATCTCTCCACAGCTATGATGTATAGCTTTGCGCAAAGAAATGACACCACTGTAGTTGACGAGCCTTTCTATGCGGCCTATCTCGCAACTACTGAAATTAAACATCCCATGTATAAAGAGATTATTAGAGCTGGAGAGGTTGATGCTGAGAAAGTTGCAGAATATTGTACAACTTCGTGCCCTGATAATATGCCGATATTTTATCAAAAGCAGATGACTAAGCACATGATCCCAACATTTGATCGTGACTGGATTTTTGATGTTTGTAACATATTTTTGATCAGAGACCCAGCACGCGTTATTGCTAGTTATCATGCCAAGGACGAAGATCCTGAATTATCTGATATTGGCATTAAAGAACAGTTAGAATTGTTTGATAAGCTTTTTCATAAAACCGGTGAAACTCCTATAGTTGTGAATAGCTATGATATATTAGCTAATCCCGAAAAGATGTTGAATGCCTTATGCAAAGCGATTGGGATTAAGTTTCTCCCTAGCATGTTGCAGTGGCCAACAGGCCCCCATCCATTTGATGGAGTTTGGGCACCATATTGGTATAAATCCGTATGGCAAAGTAAAGGCTTTGGTCCCCCAGAAAACAATCTCCCGCAAATACCGGATCACTTGCTAAATTTGCTCGAGATCGCTAATGGCTATTATGATCAGATAAAAGCTCATACTCTTACAATTGCTGACTAATCAATTTTTGTCAGCAGATGAAATTAGAATAGATAAGGCCACAACAAGAATACCAAAATATACAAGAGAGTATTTTCAATAATAGCAATAACTTAATCTATTGTTAATGTTCGACTAATTATTCTCTATCAGGATCAAAGCCCGCTCTTATCTTCTCAATACGCTCTTGATGGTTAAAGTACAACTTAACAGCACCTATACAAATACCACCAATAACAGCTACTAAGCCAATCATTGGTCCGATAACCTCTGGC
>JAAGZM010000497.1 GCA_024206355.1 Gammaproteobacteria bacterium
GAAACCGCTGCACTTTTATTTAGCAACAATAAATCAGCAACCTGTTCAATAACTTCAGGTGGGATAAGCGGCTCATCGCCTTGAACATTGACAACAATATCATCATCATTAAATTGATATTTCAACGCCACTTCGGACAATCTATCCGTCCCAGATCGATGCTCAGATGATGTCATGCAAATTTCACAGCCAATTTCATTCATCTGATCAAAGATACGCTGATCATCTGTCGCAATAATCACTCTATCCATCGATGACTTTACTGTCTGTTCATAAACATGCTGTAGCATTGGTTTACCACAAATATCAAGCAATGGTTTGCCCGGTAATCTTGTGGAGGCATATCTTGCAGGAATAATAGCAATTCGTTGCATCTTGTTATCTCTTTATTAATTCTTTAGTAAATATATGCAATGTTGACTTAAAGAAGGCGTTATATCAGCATCTACCTTTAAATACCACATATCATCAGTTGCAAATTTACGGCATTTAACAGCATCTTTCTCAGTCATTAATACAATACCATTCATCTCTAGAAAATCATTCTCTACGTATTTATGATGATCATCAAAAGCGAAGTTCTTTGAATATATTCCAAGCTCATCAAGTTGATTAAAAAATCTTTGTGGATGACCAATTCCAGCTACAGAGTAAACTTGGTCAGTATGAAGTTTACAGTAGCCTAGAAAGTCTTTGACTTCCATCTCCTTATTACCTTTAACTGAAACAAAACAGGCAGTACTAAGTGTCATTCGAAACGACTTACCGGAATTTTCAACAGAAGTATCCTTGTTGATATTGATTACCTTGGCATCAACACTTGTAGCTCTTGAAAGAGGTTCACGCAGAGGCCCAAAAGGCATGAGCAGACCATTTCCAAACATTCTATTACCGTCAACCACTAAAATTTCTATATCGCGTTGAAGCTGATAGTGTTGTAGACCATCATCGCAGATAATAATGTTGCAATGACACTCATTTTCAAGGAATTTGGCTCCTCTACTTCGTATAGGATCAACCACAACAATTTCATTTGTTCTTAACTTTATCATTAACGGTTCATCGCCAACCACTCTCGCATTTGAGTTTGCCTCAACGTTCAAAGGATACTTATCTGATTGGCCTCCATATCCTCGACTAAGTATCCCAATTTTATACCCAGCTTTAGACAACTGTTGAGCAAGGGAAATAACAACGGGAGACTTTCCTGTCCCACCTACGCTGATGTTACCTACAACAATGACAGGAATATTCGCTTTGTGGCTACTAAAGATACCTTTCTGATAAAGAAGGCTTCTAATTGCTACTAGTAAGTAAAGGATGAGATGAAAAGGGTAAAAAAAATATCGCATTGGATGGCTTTTCTGATACCAAAACCTTTGCAACCAGAGCATTGTATTTATGCCTTAAATTGCATCTGATGAAGGCCTGCATAGATACCTCCTTGCTGCAGTAGTTCTTCATGGCTGCCAGATTCAGAAATTGCGCCCTCTTCTATAACCAAAATAAGATCTGCATTTTCAATTGTTGATAACCGATGTGCAACAACAACTGTAGTTCTGTTGTTCATTACAGTATTCATCGCTTCCTGAATAAGTTTCTCAGACTCAGTGTCTAATGCTGAAGTCGCTTCATCAAGAATTAAAATAGGTGCATCTTTTAAAATAGCGCGAGCAATAGCTAATCGCTGTCGTTGTCCGCCAGACAGGAGCATACCTTTTTCTCCAACCATTGTACCTAAACCATCTGGCAATTCACTAATAAACTCCCAAGCATGGGCTTTTTTTGCTGCATCGACAATATCTTTTTCAGTGGTATTACCTAGATCCCCATAAGCAATATTGTGGGCAATTGTGTCATTAAATAATGTAACTTGTTGAGATACAAAAGCTATTTGTTGTCGATAATCATCAAGTTTATAATCTTCTATTGATTGACCATCAAGAGTAATCTTTCCTGAATCAATATCATAAAAGCGTAGTAACAAACTAGCTACTGTCGATTTTCCACTTCCAGAGCGGCCAACCAGCGCAATCGTTTTACCAGCAGGAATTTCAATATTGATATTTTTTAAAGCGGATCGTTCAGCTAAAGGATATTGAAAACAAACATCTTTAAAACCAATTGTTCCTATTGCCTTATCTAGGCTTAACTTCCCATTGTCCTTTTCTATTTCTTCATCTAAAACTTCAAAAATACTTTCAGCAGCAGCAATCCCCTTTTGTAAAATCACATTAACTGCTGAAAGTGCTTTCAATGGCTTTAGTATTAGCATCATTAAAGCAACTATTTGTACAAATTGACCTTCAGTCATTTGCCCCTTAATGACGCTGCCTACGGCATAGTAGAGTACCAATGCCAATCCAACACCAGCTAGTAATTGAATAATTGGAACACTAGCCGCTTTAGTCATTTCCAACTTCATTGATTGATTTCGATTATTACTATTTACTCGATGAAAATTATTCCGCTCATAGTCTTGACCACCATAAATTTTTATTTCTTTATAGGAGTCTACACCTTCTTGTGTAGCATGGGATATATCACCCATTGCTGACTGAATTCGTTTGCTAATAATTCTGAATCTACGACTAGTAAAACTAACGATAATAGCAATTAAAGGTACTGTAATTAAAAAGAGTAATGTTAGTTGCCAACTGATAACAATCATGCCCCATAATGCAAAAAAGATAATTGCTATATTTCTAACAATGGTGGTCACTGCATCAGTTACAGCTTTATTCAATTGTTCTGTATTGAAAATAACCTTTGCCAATAAATTACCCGTTTTATTGCTATCAAAAAATTTAGCAGGTAATGTTAAATAACTATTAAATATCTCTCTGCGCATATCTCTGAGCATATTATTACCTACCCAAGCCATACTATATGCAGCGATAAATCCTGCTAAACCTCTGAAAATTAATATAACAATAACAAAAGCTGGAGCAAGAATTAGATAGTCGGGATTTTTTTTAATAAGACCTTCATCAAGCAAGACTTGAATGCCTTTAATAAACTCAGTATCGATGAATCCATAAGCTGCATTACAGACTATCGCTAAGGTAAATGCTTTCCAGTAACGAACAACATAAGAGAGTAAGCGACGATAAGTTTTAATACCGCTTACTACATCCGCTGCCTGTTTACTCATTAGTTGGTCGCCTAGTGGCCATTTGAAGATTACTGAAACCTTCTTGACCAGCTGCATCCATAGCAGCTACGACCGATTGATAGGGAGCCTTAGCATCCGCACTGATAATTAAAGGCAAAGTGCTATCGCCTTCTGATGTTATACTGATAGCACGTCTCAATGTAACAATTTGAGCATTGATCAAAGGCTTTTTATTAACATAATATTTACCTTCAGCATCAATAGATACCTCAATAACATTCGGTTTTATTTCAAGTTGTTCACCAGTAGCTCTAGGTAACTCTAGTTTAATTTGTGTCTCACGAGTAAAACTGGTTGAGACCATAAAAAAGATCAATAATAAAAACACCACATCAATCAGTGGAGTAATATTAACAGCGAGATCTTTTTTCTTAGCGTTGTGAAGCTTCAAAGTATTACCGCCTATTTACTGATCACTTCACGTTCACCATGGAAAACTTCAACCATTTTTAAAGCCTCTTGTTCCATGCCGATAACAAATTCTTCAATACGTCGCTCAAAGTAACGATGAAAAATAAGCGCGGGGATTGCAACTGAAAGACCTGCTGCTGTCGTTAATAAAGCTTCTGATATACCTTCTGCAAGAGCTCCTGCGTCATTCACACCTTGTATTGTGATAACCGTAAAGACTTTAATCATGCCAAGTACTGTTCCCAATAAACCTAACAACGGAGCAATATGAGCAACTGTGCCTAAAGTATTAAGAAACTTTTCCAATTCAATCACTACCTTACGCCCAGTTTCTTCAATACATTCTTTCATCGTTTCACGGCCATAATGGTGATTGATAAGCCCCATAGCTAAAATTTCACCTAAAGGAGATGAGTTTTTCAGTGAATGTAGATTAGTTTTATTAAGTTTATTTTGTTTTACCCAGTTCCATACCTGAGCTAGTAGATGTTTAGGAGCAACTCTTGAGCCTCGAAGCGCCCAAAAGCGTTCAATAATGATACCTAGAGCAATAATTGAGCAAAGAATAATTGCGAGCATCACCCAACCACCTGCTTGAATTAGTTCTAACACTTTATAAGTTACCTTTTATTCAATAAGTTAATTCAATAGAACAGCACAATACCACATTTATTAGTGCCTACGCCATAGGGTTCTATTATGCAAACGCCACTGTTTTATTGCAATATTTCCTTGTGTATTTATTGTCAGTTCAATAGCCCCTGAATATGCGGTATTAAAGATTTCGACACTCTGATTATGATATCGTTTGATAATATTTTCTGCTGGCAAATTAAACCGATTAAGATAACCACTACTAATGATGCCTATTTTAGGATTTACTTGTTCAACGAATGCTGCAGTCGACGATGTTTTACTACCATGATGGGGAATGAAAAGAACATCTGCAGTAAGATTAGGATAGTTTTTTAAAAGCTGTTCTTCAGCTTCAACTTCAATGTCACCTGTTAATAAAATACGTTTCCCGTTGATTTCAAATAACAACACACATGATGTGTCATTACCTTCTTTCAAATGACGATTACCGGCTTCAGGAGATAACACTCTAATTATTAAATTATCCCATTTCCATTGTTGTCCTAGCTCACAACTACTTATGGAATGCGGAGTATAATAAGTACCTTCTGGCACTTTTACATCAGGACCTGTTACTAATTCTTTTATTTTTACCAAATTCATCAGAAACCGTGCCCCTCCAGCATGATCCGCATCACCATGCCCAATGACAAGTAAATCAACTGACGATACTGAGATAGAATTTAACCAAGGTAATATCGTCATTTCAGCAACTGAGAAGTCTTCAGAGCCATAGGCAGTATCATAGATTAGATATTTATTATGATAATCTATACTTACGGCTAAGCCCTGCCCTACATCCATGATCATCATTCTGAAAAGATCAGGTTGCTTTTGCTCAACCATTAGTAGCATCAACGTGCCTATTATTGTTATTTTCACTCTTAACTGAAAAGTGAGTAACAACAGCAACAAAAACGGATAGCAAAGCAGATGCCATATTGTTATCTCTGTGCTAGAAAACTGTAAATACTCAGAAAAAGGCGCAATGGAAGTTAAAGCTTTCCAAAATATAATTAACAGTTGCTCTGTCATCCAAAGTAAAAATTCAATACCTGGAATAGCTAAAAGAATAAAAAATACTAATAACAAGAGTAATGGCAATAGTAAAAATGACACAAAGGGTATCGCAATAAAGTTCAACGCAGGGCTCAGTAGTGAAACTGTTCCAAATAAATAAAGTTGTATAGGGAGGAGTAAAATAAATAACTGACTTTGTAATTGAATCAAACTACTAAATTGATTTTTTGGTTGATACAACTGA
>JAAGZM010000498.1 GCA_024206355.1 Gammaproteobacteria bacterium
ACGTCGTGTTGAAATAGCAAGAGCTCTTGCCGCTGCGCCAAGTTTTATCCTTCTAGATGAACCTTTTGCAGGAGTTGACCCAATATCAGTAAGTGATATTAAAACAATCATCAAACAATTGCGTGATCGAGGGCTTGGTGTTTTAATTACCGATCATAATGTAAGAGAAACACTTGATGTTTGTGAACATGCCTATATTGTTCAAGAAGGGCAAGTCATTGCAGAAGGAAATTCTGACGATATTTTGGCTAATAAGAAGGTGCGGGACGTTTATTTGGGTGAAAATTTCCGTTTATAATGCTTTTGATAAGGCGACTGATGAAAAAAAGTGCTTATTTGCAGTTTCCGATTTGGTAGACTGCAATTATTAGGCTAAAATTATTAGTAGGAAGATAGATCATTTTTTACTAAAAAATAAAGGGAAAATGTATTGCTGAATTCGTTCAGCTAAATTGTCAATGAAACCAACACTTCAACTTAGAATCGGACAACAACTGACCATGACGCCTCAGTTGCAACAAGCGATTCGATTATTACAACTTTCAAGCTTGGAATTACAAGCAGAAATCCAGGAAGCACTGGAGGCTAATCCTCTACTTGAATCTACTGAAGATGATATTCCTTCTGAGCAAGGAACTAATCAGGAAAAGACTGCTGATGATAACTTAGATAATAGCGAGCACCACAGTTCAATTGATACCCATGAAGCACTTTCTCAAGAAGTTGTAGCAAAAGATCTTCCTGTTGATACTCAATGGGATAACTGGGAAGCATCTCCGCCATCTAGTGGTTCTAGCAATAATTTTGATGGTGATCAAAACTTTGAATTTCAAGGCAAGACAACAGAGTCATTACAAGATCATCTCTTGTGGCAAATGCAATTAACACCATTTTCAGATAGAGACATGGTTTTAGCGACAACAATTATTGATTCTGTCAGTGATGATGGTTATTTAAACTCTACTTTGGAAGATATTCGACAAAGTGTTGGGCAAGAAATTATGCCTGATGTAGAATCTGATGATGAAGAAGTAATTACTGAACATCTAATACAACAGGAAAATGAGATCCTGGCTGTTTTGCATAGAATTCAAAATTTTGATCCTATTGGCGTGGCAAGTAGAGATCTAGCAGAGTGCCTGCTCGTTCAATTGGCGCAATTTGAAGATAAGACTCCTGAAATTCTCGATGCTGAGATGATTATTCAAGATTACTTTGATGAATTAGGAAGTCGAAACTACAAATTAATACTCCGTAAGACTCGATTTAGCGAAGAACGATTGAAGAATACGATGCGCCTAATTCAGACTCTAAATCCAAAACCAGGTGATAGCATTTCCACGAATGTAGCTGAATATGTCACACCTGATGTGTATGTCTATAAAGATAAAGGTCAGTGGGTTGTTAAACTGAGCAAAGAATCTGCTCCTAAGATCAGAGTAAATCAGTCCTATGCAAGTTTAATTAAGCGAGCCGATAATTCTCCTGATAATACTTTTTTGCAGAATAATCTGCAGGAAGCAAGGTGGTTTATTAAAAGCTTAACTAGTCGAAATGAAACATTATTAAACGTTACACGTTGTATTGTTGATTATCAGTTAGGATTTTTTGAGTATGGTGAGGAAGCCATGCGTCCTCTAGTGCTTTCCGATATTGCAGAAGAAGTTGAAATGCATGAATCTACAATATCAAGGGTAACGACTCAAAAATACATGCATACCCCCAAAGGGATATTTGAGCTGAAGTATTTTTTCTCTAGTCATGTAGCAACTGCTGCAGGCGGAGAGTGTTCATCCACTGCTATTAAGGCATTAATTAAAAAGCTGATTGCTGCAGAGCAATCAAAGAAACCACTGAGTGACAGTAAGCTAGCGACCATTCTTGAAGATCAAGGAATTAAAGTTGCTCGTAGAACTGTTGCCAAATATAGAGAAGCAATGTTTATACCTCCATCAAACGAGCGAAAAACATTGCTTTAAATATTGCAATTAAAATAGAAGGAAGAAATAATGCAAATTAATCTGACAGGTCATCATATCGATATAACTGATTCCCTCAGAGACTATGTAAATGAAAAATTTGGTAAATTAGAACGCCATTTTGATCACATTAATAATGTGCACGTTATTCTTAGTGTAGAAAAATTAAGGCAAATTGCTGAATCAAATATGCATATTAATGGCGGAGAAATTTTTGCTAATTCTGAAGATTCTGATATGTATGCATCAATTGATTCTCTAGTTGATAAACTCGATAGACAATTAATTAAGCATAAAGAAAAGATGCTTCGCCGCTAATATTTATTAAGAAAAAAGAACCAGAGTAAGAATACCAGTTTTTACTCTGGATTCTGACAACCAAAGATAACTATTATGAATGATCATGAGCAGACTAGAGTCCATCATTTTAAAGGATTCTTAAATAAGAAAAAGTTATTTGAATCTCTTGCAGAGATTTTAAGCCAAGGTAAAGGGCCATCGTTACATCGTATTCTTGATGGTCTAAATGCTAGAGAAAAATTAGGCTCTACCTGTATTGGCAAAGGTGTAGCAATACCTCATTGTAAGATGGCTATTGATAACCCAAAAGCGGTATTGATGATCTTGGATGAAGGTATTAAATATTCTAATCTTTGTTCACCCAATGTCGATATTATTTTTGGCCTACTTGTTCCATCAGAAAACTGTGATCAACATCTACATTTATTAAGTAATATCGCTAAGCTTTGTGAAGAAGAAAATTGGTTAGACGATCTTAGAAAACTTGAGTCTGACCAAGATATTATTCAATATATTTCGAATATAGATACAAGTTTAGGTGAACTTTTATGAAATTAGTTATCCTCAGTGGCCGTTCAGGTGCCGGTAAAACGGTTGCTTTACATGCCTTAGAAGATCAGGAATTTTATTGTATTGATAATTTACCTATCAGCATGCTTCCGGAACTGATCAACAAACTTCAAGGAAAAGAACAGGCGATAGCGATTAGTATTGATGCTAGAGGACTTTCTGATGAGTTGTCTCTCTTTGGTGGCGTTTATCAAAAGTTACGTACCTATGAAAATATGCAAATTGAAGTACTTTATCTTGATGCCGATGACACGACTTTACTCAAACGATTTAGCGAAACACGCCGCCGCCATCCCTTAACACAAGATGGTATATCATTAAGGGAAGCTATCGCTAAAGAAAAAGATTTACTTGAATCGATTACATTAGCTGCTGAACTACAAATTGATACCAGTCGACTGAATGTACATCAACTGACCGATTTAGTTAAATCAAGAGTGCTTGGTAGCAGTTCAAGCCTTGATTTAATGTTCGTATCCTTTGGTTATAAATATGGTATACCTGCAGATGCTGATTTCGTATTTGACGCTCGTTGTCTGCCGAATCCATATTGGGATGAAAATTTAAGAAGCTATACGGGGCGTGATAAACCTGTTATTGAGTTCTTAGGTGAACAATCCAGAGTTCAGGAATTTTTCTGGCAGGTTAAAGTATTTCTTCATACATGGTTACCTCGTTTTGAGACAGATAATCGAAGTTATCTAACTGTTGCAATAGGTTGTACTGGAGGTCAGCATCGCTCAGTTTATATGTCAGAACAGTTGGCTAGGCATTTTGAAAAAGAACATTCAAAAGTTAATATTAGGCATCGAGAACTGGACTCTGTTTCCTAATAATGTCTGATGATAAAATTGTTCAATCTAATTGCAAAATAGTCAATAAACAAGGACTCCACACTCGCTCTGCAGCAGCGATTGTTGAAGTAGCCAATCGTTATCAATGCTCTATCACTATTGGAAGTGATAAAGGTGAGTCTGACGCACGAGATATGATAAGACTTATACTGCTTGAAGCCTCAAAAGGAACCGAAGTATCTATCTCTGCTAAAGGTGAAAATGCTACCAAAGCTGTAATTGCAATGAAAGAACTTATCGATGCTGGATTTTATGAACAAGAAGATGAAGTTTAATTGACAAATATTGTAATCATTATCAATGACAATGTGCTAATCTATACTCGCTAAAAATTATTACTTGAACCACTGCATTATTAACTAAGTTATCAACTTAGTTATCAATTTCTTAACCGGACTCGAAGATGCCAAATAAACTGGAAAATGAAGTTATCCAGAGCAGATTGCAGGCAGTTAATGTTGCACTTGAGACTGGTGTTTCTGCCAGAGTTCGAAATTTATTACAGCAACTCTCTGCAAATGACATCGCAGATCTGATTGAATCATCTCCGCCTAAGGCACGCTCGCTTCTGTGGAGGCTAATTGAGGAAGATGAAAAAGGTGAAATTCTTGAAGAACTGAGTGATGAAGTCAGAAACCAGTTCGCAATGGAAATGGAGCCTGAGCAATTAGCAAGCGCTCTTTCTGGTCTAGATACTGATGACCTCGCTGATATACTCGGCGATATGCCGGATAAACTGAGCGATAGAGTTATTCGCTCAATGGGTGAGCAAGATCAAACTCGAATAAGAACAGCACTTCTATATCCAGAAGATACAGCTGGTGGCCTGATGAATACCGATACGGTAACCGTCAGACCGGACGTCTCAGTTGATGTTGTTTTACGCTATCTTCGCATGCATGAAGAGCTTCCAGAAAATACCGATAGCATTTACGTTGTGGATAGGGATGATTCGTTTCTCGGTGTGGTCTCTCTCCAGCAGCTAGTTATCAGTGCTCCTGAGCGAACGATTACAGAAGTGATGTCAGAGCGAGCTTATAGAATTACAGTCGACAGTCCTGATACTGAAGTTTCGCAAATATTCGAAAGTTATGATCTAATCTCGGCACCTGTGGTCAACTCAGAAGGGCAGCTACTAGGTCGTATCACCATTGATGATGTGGTTGACGTAATTATTGAAGACGCTGAACACTCTTTGATGAGTATGGGACGTTTGAACGAAGATGAAGACGCCTTTGCTCCCGTTGTAGTCAGCGCAAAAAGACGTGCATTATGGCTAGGCGTTAATCTTATTACCGCTGTCGTAGCAGCGGCAGTCTCGAACCACTTCGAAGCTATTTTAGATAAACTTGCTACAGTTGCTATTTTAATGACAATCGTCCCCAGCATGGGTGGTATCGCAGGAACACAAACATTAACGCTAATGGTCAGGGCCATCGCGCTTGGTCAAATCGTAGAAAGTAACTCAAGATGGCTACTCTACAAGGAACTAGCAGTAGGAATTATCAACGGCCTAATGTGGGCAGTAGTCATTGCCACAATAGTAGGCTACTGGAAAGATGATTTCCAACTCGGAGTTATCATAGCCGCAGCAATGGCAGTCAACATGACAGTCGCAGGACTCGCAGGAGTAAGTATTCCGCTAATCCTCAAAAAAATGAATAT
>JAAGZM010000499.1 GCA_024206355.1 Gammaproteobacteria bacterium
CTTTTCTCACACGGTAATCAAGTAAAATGTCATTAAAAGTTGATTTACATTGTCATACTCAGGAATCGGATGGAAGTTTAAGTTGTCGTGCACTTGTTGAAAGAGCCGCTGAAAAGGGCATCAATCTGCTTGCAATTACGGATCATGACACTACTGCAACTTACAAAGAAGCTGTGATTATTGCTAAGGACTTGTCTATTGAACTGATTCCTGCCGTAGAAATCTCGACAGTCATGGAGAACCAAGAGTTGCACATCGTAGGGCTTGGAGTCGATATTGAGAACAAAGCATTACAGACATTATTGGAAAATAATCGGCAATCTAGGAAAGTACGCGCAGAAAAAATTCTTATTAAACTACAAAAATCAGGTTTGCCTGATCTTACCGAACAGCTAAAGGAAGTAGTGACTGGTGATGTTGTTTGCCGTAGTCATCTTGCACAACTGTTATGTAATGAAGGTATTGTTAATAACTTTCAAAAAGCTTTTAATAGCTATCTTGCGAAGAAAAAGAAAGCATGGGTTCCGATGCAATGGCAAGAGATGGGAACAGTAATCGAAATAATCAAAGCAGCTGGAGGAGTAGCGATACTTGCTCATCCAAGCAAGTATAATTTGTCAAATAATCGACTAAGTATAATCATTGATGCATTTGTAGAAGCTGGAGGTGATGCTCTCGAAATTGCTTACCCAGGTTTGAATCCTTCTGATCGAGCAATGTTGATCCGACACATTGAAAAACATCAATTAGCGGTTTCTCAAGGCTCAGATTTTCATCATCCTGGAACAAGTTGGACAGAATTGGGAGCTTTTGGAGTTAATCCGAAATCATTCCAAACAATTTGGCAACAATTTGATGTTATGAACGCCTCGCAGTCTGTATAATCCCTCGCATATTATTATTCGAACAACCCTATTTACGAATTAGGTATGAATTAGGTATGACTCAATTTTTTCAAATACATGCTGAAAATCCTCAGCCACGCTTGGCAAATCAAGCTGTGAATATAATTCACCAGGGAGGTGTTATTGTTTACCCGACTGACTCAGGTTATGCATTGGGTTGTCAATTAGGTGATAAGAGTGCTTTAAACAAGATAAAAAGTCTGAGGCGTCTTGATGAGCGTCACCACATGACTTTGATTTGTCGAGACTTATCTGAATTGGCTAATTATGCAAAAGTTGATAATGCGGCCTTTCGTTTGTTAAAAAATCACACCCCTGGAAGCTATACTTTTATATTGCGTGCAACAGCAGAAGTTCCTCGACGGTTACAACATCCGAAGAAAAAAACTATTGGTCTTAGAGTTCCTGATAATAAAATTGCGTTGGCAATACTTGAAGCTCTGGGTGAACCGCTGATGAGTACGACATTAATTTTACCTGGAAAGACAGATATAATGACCGATCCCTATGATATTCGTTTGGAACTTGAAGGGCGTGTAGATCTCATTGTTGATGGTGGCTACTGTGGAAATGTTGCAACATCAATGATTGATTTAACCGATGGAACACCAGTGGTGCTCCGAGAAGGTCAAGGTGATACAACAGATTTTGTTTGAATCTGGTTAGTTTCATCAATAGTTGTTAGTATCGTAACTCTATTATTGTTACTATTTAATATAACAAGCAATTTAAGTACTCACTTATGACTGAAACATCAGAAATCACAGCTCCTAGCTCGCATCACATGCAAGAAGAGATGCAATTTGCAATTGTGAAAGGCGAGGCTGTGTCTGATGTTCCTAAAGATCTTTATATTCCACCTGATGCCCTAGAGGTCATTCTTGAGATTTATGAAGGTCCGCTAGATCTACTGCTCTATCTTATTAGAAGACAAAACATCGATATTGTTGATATCCCCATTGCTGATATTACCGCTCAATATATGGAATATGTTGAGTTGATGAAAGATTTACATCTTGAGTTAGCTGCAGAGTATTTGGTAATGGCTGCAATGCTTGCAGAAATAAAGTCACGAGTATTACTGCCAAGGCCTCCTTCTGCTGAAGATGATGAGGATGATCCGCGTGCTGATTTGATTCGCCGTTTGCAAGAATATGAGCAGTTTAAGCAGGCAGCTGAAAATATAGATCTACTGCCGAGAGTTGAGAGAGATACCTTCCAGAGTGAAGTTGAAGCTCCTGAATACGAGATTGTTAAAGAGGAAGTTCCTGTTGATTTGAAGGAGCTGATGATAGCGCTAACAGATGTTTTGAGTAGAGCAGAGATGTTTACTAGTCATCATATTCAAAAAGATGTTTTGTCAGTTAGAGAAAAAATGGGAATGATCCTGAATCAACTAAAAGGTGATCGTTTTACAGATTTTATCGAGTTGTTTGATGTTAAAGAAGGTAGAATGGGTGTAGTTGTTACTTTCATGGGAATCATGGAACTGATTAAAGAAACTCTAATAGAGATCATTCAACAGGAACCCTATGGCCCTATACATGTGAAAGCATGTGGAGCAACAGCGAGTAGCACAACTGAACAGGTTGAAGAATAATTATTATGCAAGAACAAAAACTAAAAAATATTCTTGAAGCAGTTTTGATGTCAGCAGGTAAGCCTATTTCTGCTGAAAAATTACTGCACCATTTTGATGAAGAAGATCCTAGACCTTCGATCACAATACTACGTAAACAACTTAAAGAGCTACAAGCTGACTGTGAAGGCAGAGGTATTGAGCTAAAAGAAGTGTCGTCAGGTTATCGTTATCAAGCGCGTGACGGTTATGGTAAGTGGGTCAGTAAACTTTGGGAAGAAAAACCTCAACGTTATTCAAGAGCGTTGCTTGAAACCTTATCTTTGATTGCCTATCGTCAACCGGTTACTCGTTCAGATATTGAAGATGTAAGAGGTGTGAGCGTATCAACAAGCATTGTAAAAACATTGCTAGAGCGAGAATGGGTAAGGGTAGTAGGGCATAGAGATGTTCCTGGTCGCCCCGCACTTTACGCAACTACACGACAGTTTCTTGATTATTTTAATATGAAAAGTCTCGATGAGTTACCTAGTTTATCGGAGATTAAAGATTTATCAAAATTAGCTCCAGAGTTAGATTTAGAGCTAATGACTGATGAACTGAGTGAGTTTGAAAACTCCGAAAGTGACGAGTCATCTTCTGATGAAAATCAGTCAAATACAATAAATAAGCAAGATAATAATGTCTGAAAAATTACAAAAAGTACTAGCGCGAGCAGGTCTTGGTTCAAGGAGAGAACTTGAAGTTTGGATTTCAGATGGACGCATTAGTGTTGATGGAAAAAAAGCAACGCTGGGTGATCGAGTCACTGAAGATGCCAAAATTCGAGTAGATGGCGTTGCTCTAGTTCTAAAAAAAGAGTCTGAGATAAGACGTAGAGTATTAGTTTATAACAAGCCTGTGGGCGAACTCTGTACGCGTAAAGATCCAGAAAACAGACCAACAGTTTTCGATAGATTACCTAACCTAAGACAAGGGCGATGGGTTGCTATAGGACGGCTGGATTACAATACTTGTGGTTTATTACTGTTTACCAATGATGGAGAGCTTGCCAACAGAATGATGCATCCCTCATCCACTATTGAAAGAGAATATGCGGTAAGAGTACATGGTGGTGTTTCAGATCAAACGATTGATAATTTAAGAAACGGTGTGATGTTAGAAGATGGAATGGCATCTTTTGATACGATAAAAGCGGCTGGTGGAGAAGCTACTAACCAATGGTTTCATGTAACCTTAAAAGAAGGACGAAATCGGGAAGTTAGAAGGCTTTGGGAATCTCAAGATGTAGAGGTCTCTCGACTGATCCGTGTACGATATGGTGTTGTTGAGTTACCAAGAAGTCTGTACCGAGGTACTTGGTCAGAAATGGAAGATGCACAGATTAATAAGTTAGCTACAACTGTGGACTTAGAGCCTAAAACACCTCCACGTAAGAAAGTACACCAAAGAAATCCAAGACAGGCAAGAATGGCAACTAGGCGAAAACGCCCTCATAATAGGCGTTAAATTATCCTGCAGCCATTATATTTTTGTTCGTTTGTCATTTTTGAGTTACCAACTTTATGTTGTATGGATGTAAAGTAACTTTCGATATGAGTCGGTAATTCTAATTCTTGCTCTGTAAAATCTTGATACCTGTCAAGTCGATTTTAAATTCTTTATGGTTGTGGAGTATCAATCTGGTATAAACAACCAGCTTGTTTGATGAGTTTGGCTGACAGCCTGTAATGTCTGATCAGAATAAAATGATTCCATAAATTTCAAGTTATCAGTTTATGATGCAACACAGATCTGATTACGTCCGTTATCTTTTGCTTTATAAAGCGCTTGATCGGCTCTATTGAATAGTTGATCCATGCGTTCATTCTTTTCAAAATTTGCAACACCAATACTGATGGTAACCTTGATAGATTGATTAGCGCATTCTGTTTCAAACGTTTCGATAGCTTGGCGAATTCGTTCAGCTACAAAGGTAGCGCTATTAACTTCAGTATTGTTTAGTAATACAACAAACTCTTCACCACCAAAGCGGAATAACTCGTCAGATTGACGAATAATATCCATTATAATTTGGCTAACAGCCTGTAATATCTTATCACCGGCACTATGACCAAATTCATCATTAATTTTTTTGAAAAAGTCGATATCGATCATCAACATTGAAAAAGGTGTTTCGTTACGTTCAAGTAAATGCTGTTCTCGAGTAACTGCATTTTCAAGTGCTTTACGATTACCAACACCTGTCAGCGGATCTTGTAAAGCCATGTTAATAGCTTGTTGATACATAAGAGCATTTCTAAGTGGATATACCAGAGAACCAGCTAGGCCCTCAATAATTAATAAATCTTGATCACCGAATGGCTTATTGCGTGTACAAATTAAGTCGCCGAGATATTGATCTTCTAATTCCAGTTTGTACTGGCATATATGTTTACCTTTAGTACCGTAGCTATAGCCTAGGCTTTGCTCTTTATTTTTGTAGGAAGTTGAATCGCAAGGAACTAATGTCGCTATCTCCTGACAGAAGAACTGTTGCAGTGCTTGAATATCAAGAGTACGTTGTAATTGTTGTGAAAGGCGTAAAGCTGCATGTTCGACTTCCTCTTGACGAGTTTTACTACGTCCTTTGACTTTCGCTAGTCCTTGAATGTTACTTCGTAAGGTTTCAAGTTGTATCTCAGTGTTCAGAGAATGTCCTGTGTTGATGTATTGCATCATAATTATCACTATATCGGCTTATTCTTAACCAGTGATGATGCGAGAAGTGTGCCAGTATAATTATATAATAATAAATTACTGAAAAATCAATAAGATACAGTTATTTGGCTATGATAAGGATGAGTGGCTGCCAAAAATATGACTGTGATTTTGATGCTTATTGATATGTTTAATATAAAGCGTCATAAAAGTGGTAATTTTTTGCCGATTTATAGGAAAGTACTATTGAGCATCCAAACTTTGGCCGCTGATAGAGCGGCTTTCATCACTCATCAAGTAAAGATATGGAGCCATTATTTGATCGGTTGTTTTCAGTTTAGACGGATCTTCAGCAGGATAGGCTGCGGCTCTCATTGCTGTTCTTGTTGCGCCAGGATTGATACAGTTAGATCGTACATTAGTATTGGTTTCTAGTTCATCAGCGAGAATTTCCATCAGACCTTCGGTAGCAAATTTTGAGACAGCGTATGCTCCCCAATATGCTCTGCCTTTACGGCCAACTCCAGATGATGTAAAAATAAGGCTTCCAGAAGGAGCAGCTTTTAATAGTGGCAAACAAGCTTGGGTAAGCATAAAAGTAGCATTGACGTTAATTTGTTGTACCTTATACCAAGTCTCAATATTTTGGTTTTCTATAGGCGATAAATCACCAAGGATGCTTGCATTATTAAGTAAGCCATCAAGTCGACCAAATTCACTATTGATAACATTAGCGAGATCTTGATAATCTTTTGGTGCAGCGCCTTCAAGGTTCATTGGATAGATAGCTGGAGTTGCACCACCTGATGTTTCAATCTTATCATAAACAGCTTCTAACTTGCCTGTGGTTTTGCCTAACAAGATTAATGTTGCACCGAATTTCGCATAGGTTTCTGCTGCGGTACGACCAATCCCGTCTCCTGCACCTGTAACTAAAATGACTTTATCTTTGAGTAAGTCACTTGCTGGTTGATAGCTCTTATTATTGTATGTTGAGTCATTCATAATTTCTCTTACCTAATTTTGCTGCGTGCCTTTCTGTGCCAGAGCCAAGCTCACCATTATTATTAAATGCTGTTAGGAATAACTCTTCACTGATTGCTTGAAGTGTTTGATTTAGAAATGATGGAGTTGTCGACATAGGATAATTATACGTTACAATGTTCTAAAACTGATAGTAACTTATGGCTCTAAAAAGGATATTCCATGAAAAATATGTTGGAACCCTCTGAACAAGAAATACGAGAGATGATACAACTAACCACCGAAAAGATTATTTCCTTTCTGGACGAGTTGGCTGAGCCGGTTGTATTTGATATGGAAACCGTTAGAGAAGAAGCTTATCAAGCATCAGAAACGATACCTGAACAGCAAAGTTCTCTTGATGATATTCTCGATGATCTGTTTGAAAATAAAATACCCTACGCACTTCAGACCAGCAGTCCTGGGTTCATGGCCTATATTCCCGGAGGCGGCATTTTTCATTCTGGATTGGCTGAGCTGATTGTTAAGGTTACGAATCGCTATGTAGGAATTGATATAACTGCACCTTTTTTAAATCAAATTGAAACCGATGTACTTAAATGGTTTTGTACAATGATTGGTTACTCTGAAAAATCAGGAGGAACTTTAACCTCAGGCGGTTCTTTAGCTAATCTAACGGCAGTTATCTGCGCACGAACACTGATTATGGGAGACAAGTTTTCTAAAGGTACAGTGTATGCAAGTGGTTATGTCCATCATTCTATGTGGAAAGCTTTTCACGCGGCGGGTATATCTTCATCTCAAATTCGTAATATTAAAATTGATACAGATTTTAGAATGGATATCCAAGCACTTGAACAGGCTATTGAGCAAGATATAGAGGCGGGCTTCACCCCATTAATGATTGTTGCAACAGCTGGAAGTACCAATACAGGCAGTGTTGATCCGCTTAATGAAATAGCAAAAATTGCAAAAAGGTCGAATGCCTGGTATCACATTGATGCTGCTTATGGTGGATTTTTTACGATGACAGAAAGAGGAAAAAAATGCCTGTTAGGTATAGAGCAAGCTGACTCTATCACGCTAGATCCGCATAAGGGACTATTTTTACCTTATGGAACGGGTGCATTTTTAGTAAAAGATAGAGAAGATCTGAAGAAAGTCTTTTCACATAATGCCGATTATATACCTGATAAAACATCTGCCCATGAGTTATGGGATTTTTCGGAAATGTCATTAGAGTTGACTCGTCCTTTTAGAGGGTTAGGAGTATGGCTTCCATTTAAGATGTTAGGGGCAGGAACATTCAAAAAAGCTTTAGAAGAGAAACTAGAATTAGCCGACTACTTTTACGATTGCATTGAGAAAAGCGGAGATTGGGAGATTATCGCTAAGAATGATTTATCACTGAGTGTATTTCGGTATAACCATACTAATTATTCTGTTGATCAGCTCAACAAAATAAATCGTAAAATTATAAATTATGTTAATGATAAGGGTAGGACAATACTTTCTGGTACATTGATTGATAATAACTTTGTTATCCGCAATTGTATTTTATCCTTTAGATCACACAAAATGCATGTTGATTGGTTGATTGATGATTTGAATGAGGCATTGAGTGAGTTACGGGGACAGTTTACTTAATTATTTTTTTCCATAATTAAGTAAACTGTCCCCGTAATTGTCGTAGAATACAGCTTATAAAATTAGACAAGTAAAAAGAGAGTAAAATATTGTGAGTTTAAAAGTAGAGATAGTTCAGGTTACAGCTTTTCAGCAAAATTGTTCGGTTCTTTGGTGTACAGATACCATGATTGGTGCTGTAGTTGATCCTGGTGGTGATGTTGATGATATTTTGAAAGTTATCAACCAGCATAAAATTAAGGTTGAACAGGTCCTGCTAACCCACGGGCATCTTGATCATGCCGGTGGAGCTGCAAAACTTGCTCGAGAGTTGAGTATTCCGGTAGTTGGCCCTCAAAAAGATGATGACTTTTGGTTACAGGGCATTGAAAAGCAATCACAGACTTATGGATTGCCAGGTGGTGAGAACTGTAGTCCTGATCAATGGCTTAACGATGGTGAAGAAGTACAGGTGGGTAATATTTCTTTATCTGTTTTACATTGCCCTGGTCATACACCAGGCCATGTGGTGTTTTATAATAAGGCTGCAAATATCGCTTTTGTGGGCGATGTGCTTTTTAAAGGCAGTATTGGTCGAACCGATTTTCCTAAGGGAGATCATGCGACTTTAATACACTCTATTACTAGTAAACTTTGGCCTTTGGGTGGACAAACTCAATTTATTTCAGGTCATGGTGAGGTTTCTGATTTTGCTACTGAAAGAG
This sequence comes from Gammaproteobacteria bacterium, assembly GCA_024206355.1. Lineage (GTDB taxonomy): Bacteria > Pseudomonadota > Gammaproteobacteria > Enterobacterales. The sequence continues at coordinate 8,520 of JAAGZM010000499.1, forward strand.
CGACTAATCCATTTGTAGGTGATCGAGCGCTTTCTTAACTCTCCTTAAAATAAAAAAACAAAAAAGCCGGATACTGTTTTGGGACAGCACCGGCAAAGAGAACGCTGGTCAACTAGAATAGCGTTGGGTGTTATTTAAGTGCAAACACTCCTTTTGATTCTGTGTGCATAAAACTAATTCTGACTCGGCGCTCTAATGCTCTACCATCAGTATCTTCTAATGAGGCCTCTGCTTCGCTTCGACCTGAACTGATGAGATGTATTCGTTGCTCATCAATACCTGCATTAATAAAGCTTTGTTTCACTGCAACGGTACGCTCAAGAGAAACAACTTCATTAGCTGCATCGGTACCTAACATATCACCATGACCTGTTAATTGAAGTTGTAGCTGAGGGAATTGCTCAAGCATCAGTACCAGTGGCGCTATTTTTTCTACGGCTCCTGATTCAAGTTGACTTGAATTGGTTCGAAACATTAAGTCGATTTGTAATCCAGTCATTAAATTTTGATTCTGAGCGACCTTTACTTGAGTTGCTTTATTTTCTTTTAGCTGTAAGTTTGCCTGATCTAAAAAATGACTTTGCTCTGCTAAGCTTTTTTTAAGAGAGTCTAAATGAACACGATTTTGTGCAACTTTTTCAGTTAGTGGTTCAACTTTTTCAGCTTCGTTTACCTTGTCACCTAACCAGGCACCAGAAGCTGCTCCGATTATTGCTCCAATAGGACCTCCAGTAATTGCGCCGATGACGAGTCCAGTACCAAATCCAATATTTTCTTCGGTTCTATTATCGTCTGCTTTAACAGGACTGATTGATACGATTGTAGTAAGACCGATTGCAGTTAATAGTAGTGTTTTTTTCATGATTGTTTCTCCGTTAAGTTATTTAATTTTTGCTTGTCTGTTTGTGGTTGTTTATTTCGAGTAAGTCTATTAAACAGAACTTTTCGGACATCATAGGGTGGTAAAAACGACTATTTGCTGACAGATTCTGGCAAAATTATGGCAACAGTCATGAGTTGCTTCAGTTTCTGCTCTGAAACAGATAGCATAGAGCCTGTTTTATATGGGTATAAGAATAAGTGGATATATGTAAATGGCTAAGCGAATATTAATAGTAGAAGACGAACCTCTAATCAGAGAAAACTATGTACAGGCGTTACGTAAGTATGGTTATGACGTACAGGCTGTAGCTGATAGAAGTTCAGCGATGAATTTATTTGCTTCACGCCTACCTGATTTAGTTATCCTTGATGTTAGTTTAAAAGATGATCCTGAAGGTGGTTTTGAGTTATGTCGAAGTTTAAGAACACGTTCTAAAACCCTACCGATAATATTTCTAACTGCTTTAGATAGCGAACTGGATAAAATCTCAGGTATCCGACTTGATGCTGATGACTATTTAACTAAAGACGTTAGCTTGCAATATTTGATGGCTAGAATTGCGGCTCTTTTTAGAAGAAATGAAGCCTTGTCGGTACCTCCTCAGCAAGAGATGATTGTTGAACGAGGCTCGCTAGATATTGACTTGCATCGTCTTAGTTGTCATTGGAATAAACAACCTGTTCCTCTCACATTAACTGAATTTTGGATTGTCCACGCTTTAGCTGATAAACCGGGTCATGTGAAAGATAGAGATCAACTTATGCAAGATGCTAAAGCCATTGTTGACGACAGCACGGTAACTTCACACATCAAAAGAATAAGAAGAAAATTTACAAAACTAGACAAAGAGTTTGATTGCATTGATACCGTCTATGGCATGGGTTACCGATGGAACCTTGAAGTTGACGCGGAAAAGTAGCGATGATCAAATTTAGTCTGAGAAAAAAATTATTATTAGTATCTTTGCTGATTCTGCTCGTTCCTTGGGTTGGTGTTCGATATATTCGGGCGATTGAAAATTATTTACAACAATCATTGCTGGATAACCTTTCTCATTACACACAATCGGTTGCCTCGGGCCTTGCTCAACAAGCTGACTTAATCCCAACTTTCCCAGCAGGAGAGGCCGTCTTCGCTTTACCTTTACAGAAGCGACCACATTTGGACGGTTATGATAACGATTGGGATGATTATGATGTCTATCGCCAAACGTTTAAATTTAGCTCTCTTTCTGCTGAGGCGACGTCAGAAAAAAAACCTTCATTATTGACTGGTTTATTCGAAGATAGCCTTTATCTTCATATTACAATTCCCGATCAACAAATTGTTTATTTATCACAAGATGGTTCAAAGGTAGATGCAGCTGATTCTATTATACTGATATTAAATACCAATGATCATCGGAGGCATTTGACGATACAAACTGAAGCTCCCGGGACAATTATTGCTAGAGATTCAGAAAGCGGAGTTTGGGAATCGAGAATAAAAGGTATATGGCGAGAAAGAGATAATGATGCAGGTTTCCAGTTAGAGTTAAAACTTCCCCTTAGTTATGTTGATATTGGTTTCAATGTTGAGGTTAATAATGTTGGTTCTGAACAGTCAGTCCTTTATCGTTATGCTTTATCCACCACCGTCCCTTTATTGAGTTCACCTAAAAAGTTAACCCAACGTTTTTCTGAGTTTGGTTCAATTGAAGGTCGGCGTGTTTGGCTGTTAGACAATGATGGAAGGGTTCTAGTAAAAAGTGGGAGTCTGCTGACAGAAGGGACGCTGTCACCAGTTAATCCTTTGTTTGCTTGGTTACTTGCTCCTCAATTAATAACAGATCCATGGAAGGGTAAAACACGATTTGAAAGGGACGATATACAAACCGCTCTGATGGGGGAAAGTGATAGCAGAAGGTTAGCAGGAACGAATGGTGAAAATATTATCCTTTCGTCTGCTTGGCCGGTAAAAAATAATAATCAAACGATAGCGGTTTTATTGATCGAGGAAACAACTGCTGC
>JAAGZM010000500.1 GCA_024206355.1 Gammaproteobacteria bacterium
ACGCAACTTTGCCAGGTTTCATCAAGAGTAGTTTCTTCTGAGGCAATGATGTTTTCATTGCCCTCATACAGGTTTGCAATTTGTTCCGCTGACAATGCAATATTGAATATTTGAAGTTCGTCAATTGAACCTTCATAATACTTCTTATTTCTTGAACCATTTAAACTCGTAGCTTCAGAGCCATCACCAATAAAGCCATACCTTGTAGCACCTGTACCCAAGCCAAAACCACTATGAGAATTTATATTAGTTGCATCCAAATTTCCATCAATGTAAATGTATTTATTGAGACCGTCATAAACTATACAAGTATGATGCCATGCTCCATCATTTAAACCTGTAGTTGTTGAATAAAAATCATTTGTTCCAGCAGATGCGGCACTAGTAGAAAAACCAATTGCACCAGTATCACCACGGACATAATAATCATAATAATCGCTTCTATCAAAATCTAACAATGCCCAATTACTATTCCACGATGAACCACTAAAACTTGTCTTAAACCAAGAACAAGAAGTTAATTCTTTGATTTGATTTGATTGATCATAATATATCGGAAGATAAATATAATCGTTAATACCATCAAACTCATAAGCCCCCTTGCCATCATGACCGCCCGTTGCATTCCAGGTAGCACCAATAACCGTTCCATTATAACCTGAATCCGAATAATCCTTTGTAAAGGAGGTTTCATTCCCGTCATTTGCCTCAAACGGCAT
>JAAGZM010000501.1 GCA_024206355.1 Gammaproteobacteria bacterium
AAACAAACCTCTGAAATCATACTCACTGAAGTACAAAAAGAATATCAACACATTAGCAATGAGCTGGCACTGGATTTGAAAGTACAGTATGGCTCAGTTGCCAAAACCATGAATTTATTGAGTTTGTCACCATTGGTTAATGAGAAGCTTTCAGAAAATCGGATTAACTATTTGGCCGAACTGCATAGTGTATTAACAAATTACCCTGTCGTGACTGCTGCAGGTGTCGGTTATGAGAATGGTGAGGCTCTTATGTCTTTTTTGTTAAAGTCAGAGGAACTTCGTCAGGCTTATCATGCCCCAGAAAATGCAACATCCATCGCTCTTTTAATAGAACTCAATAAAAATCAGAAGAAAGAAATGGTTTCTATTTTTTTTGATGACTCTCTAAATGAAATTAAACGTACACGAAAGCCAACTGATTTTGATCCTCATCAACGTCCTTGGTATAAAAACGCTGCCCTTAAGCCTGGTACGACCAAACCTTATATTTTTTATGGTACTGAAATTTTAGGTTTTGCTGCCATGCAAAAATCATCATCTAACTCTGTTACAGTTGTCAATGTAAGACTGGATAACCTCAGTCGTAATATTTCTAAGTACAAGGTGACACCACGCTCTGAAGTTGTACTTATTAATAAGAAGGGGATAGTTTATGCACACGGTGACTTATTCAATGAGTCACAACAGAATTTGCGTCATATAGATACCTTCAAGTCAGATATTCTTAATTTTTATGCGAATACATTAACAGTAGAAGAAGATGTATTGAGTT
>JAAGZM010000502.1 GCA_024206355.1 Gammaproteobacteria bacterium
CAGATACTTGAGGCTGCTAAAAATAATGGTGGCTTTGTATTTCTTGATGAGGCTTATATTGAATTTAGTGATGACGCTGCTGATCACGTTGAAGTTACACGCTCACTTCTCGCTCAGTTTGATAATTTAGTTATCTTACGAACCCTGTCTAAAGCTTATGGGCTCGCCGGAATTCGACTTGGTTATCTACTGGGTTCAAACTCACTGATCAGTGAGTTTGAGAAACGTTGTGCTCCCTTTAATATAGCGCAGCCTACTCTGCAAATTGCAGCGGATGCCCTTGCTGAGAATAATCAGGCAGATGTTGAAAATTTCTGTCAACAGATCACTGCTAATCGCAATCAACTGTTTGATTGGTTTATTGATAACAATATTCCTGTGCTACCAAGCCAAGCCAACTTTCTTGTTCTGCAACTTGCCAACCAGCAAGCGGCTGCAATTGAATCTTTTCTTGCGAAAAATGGAATTTTGATCCGATCTTTTGGTAGTGATGATTTGTCCAATTGTTTACGCATCACCATTCCCTATAAAATTGGACCATTGCAACAGTTACTAAAACAGGCGCTCAAACCAGATCTTATTTGTCTTGATATGGATGGTGTTCTCATTGATACCAGCGGCAGTTATGATGCAACGATTATTGCGACGGTAAAACAAATTTCCAACCAAACTATAGAGCAGTCTGAAATCGATAATTTAAAAAATTCCGGTGGTTATAATAATGATTGGGTAGTATCACAAAAATTACTTGAAGACCGCGGATTTGATCTACAGTTAAGTGAAGTTATCGACATATTTCAGCAACTTTATTTAGGTGAGAACAACGATGGATTTGTCAGCAATGAAAAACCATTAATCAACAACACTTTTATCAAATCAATTAAGCAGTCATCATCAACATTTGCCATCGTTACCGGGCGACCACTTAATGAAGCGAATGCGGGTAAAAACCTTATCGATCTCGGTGAACTTGATTTAATTAGTCTCGACTGTGTTAAGCAGCCTAAGCCATCGCCTGAAGGAATTGAGCGATTACAAAAACAATACTCTACACTGAGCTGGATGTGTGGTGATAATCCTGATGATATGCAAGCAGCATTTGCTTCAAATTCACTGGCAATTGGAATAAGATCTACCAATAAAGAACCGCTTTATGAGGCCGGTGCAGATATCGTACTCAATAATATAAATGAATTGGAGGACTGGTTATGTCCACTGAATTAAAAGCCGTTGAAGTTAGTCGAAAAACGAAAGAAACGACCATCAGCCTATCACTTCAAGTAAGGGGCGAGCAAAAGATTGATATTAATACTGGCATCGGCTTTCTTGATCACATGATTGAGCAACTGGCATCACACGCACGTTGGGATCTCAGTATCAACGTTGATGGCGACTTACATATCGATGATCACCACAGTGTTGAAGACATTGCTATTTGTCTCGGCGATGCTTTACAACAAAGCTGGCGCAATTTGCAATCAATGAAGCGCTATGGTCAGCGTTTATTGCCGATGGATGAAGCATTAATCCTCTGTGCTGTTGATTTATCAGGCCGCGGTATTTATGTCGGAGAACTTGAATTTACTCGCGAAATGCTAGGCGAAGCAAGTACCGAGATGTTTGAACATTTTTTCAATACGCTAGCAATGTCAGCTGCGATGACGATGCACATTGAGCCACTTCACTTTAGAAATAATCATCACTTGGCAGAAGGCTGTTTTAAAGCGCTCGCCTATGCACTAAAAGAAGCGCTATCGCCTTCACAAGGTGATAATACTACGAAGGGTATGTTGTAAATAATGAGCAAACAAATACTTATCATTGATACTAAGGCCGGCAATTTATTTAGCTTGCAAGCAGCAATTATTCGCCTTGGTTTTGATGTCACAATTTTAGATAAACCCAGTGATGTTCAGTTTGATGGCGTTGTTATTCCTGGTCAAGGACGATTTGGCACGGTATTGAAAAATATTACAGCTAATGGCTGGCTACCCTATCTCGAAAAACTTCGCCACTCAGACATACCTATGCTCGGTATCTGTGTGGGCATGCAAATCTTTTTTGAAGCGAGCGATGAAGATAAAGATGCCGATGGAATTGGATGGCTTAAAGGTAAAGCTAAGGCTCTCGACTTCCCAAAAAAACCAATGGTCGGATGGGCAAAACTCGATAGTAATATTTGGCCAGATCACATTGTTTATTTTGTAAATAGCTATGCCATCAAAGACAGTCAGTACAGTATCGCAAAGACAACCTACGGTGAAACTTTTTCAGCAGCAGTTCGTCAAGATAACTTCACCGGTGTACAATTTCATCCTGAAAAATCATCCGATGCAGGTGCCGAAATTATTAAGCAGTCACTGCTTATTGGTGA
>JAAGZM010000503.1 GCA_024206355.1 Gammaproteobacteria bacterium
AGAAAATATTAGTCCAAAAGTAACGGAGATAAACATAGCAAAGGTATAACTCAAAGTGACAGCTCTAACAGTGTTCGTTGGAGCACCAGGAGCAACCATTAAAGCAAGCGAGGTCGAAGCTAGGCTTGTCACAATAACAATACCGGCTGGATCTTGAGTATTAATAAGCAGAGAGATTAAAGCCATTACCAATGCACAGACAAATAATTCTGCCCATCGATCTTTGTACATTGCTTGAATTGCCATGCTTGATACCTTTTTCTTTTATGACTTCACTGTTTTATATGTTTTTTCTCAGTACGTCTGCGTTTAAAAAATGAACTTATCAATGTACTTGATTCTTCAGCCAATAAACCATGCTCACAATTAACGCGGTGAGTTCGTTCATTACTGGATATTACATTAAAGACACTGCCACATGCTCCTGTTTTCTCATCGGATGCAGCATAAACCAATCGTTCAACCCTACTATGGACTAATGCACCAGCACACATAGAGCAAGGTTCAAGTGTCACATACAGAACTGTGTTCGGTAGACGGTAATTTTGTAGCTTTTCAGCGGCTTGACGAATTGCCTGAATTTCTGCATGAGCAGTAGGATCATGCTGAGCAATTGGGGCATTTGAACCTTCTCCAATGATTTTATTATCTTGAACAAGCACTGCGCCAACAGGAACTTCACCTTGTGTTTCAGCCTGTTCGGCTAACTCAAGTGCACGTTGCATAAAAAGATGATCTTGTTCAGTGAACGCGAACATCTTGGGGCTTACTCCCATTCGATGGTTGCTGGTGGTTTGCTAGAGATATCATAAGTTACTCTTGAAATACCATCGATTTCATTGATAATTCGATTAGAACATCTTTCTAGTAAATCATAGGGAAGATGCGCCCAACGAGCAGTCATGAAATCAACCGTCTCAACAGCTCTTAGTGACACCACATAATCATAACGTCTTGCATCACCCATCACACCAACTGCTCTAACAGGAAGAAAAACCGTAAAGGCTTGACTGACTTTATGGTACCAGTCAGCAGCGTAAAGTTCTTCAATAAAGATAGCATCCGCTCTTCTTAATAAGTCAGCAAATTCTTTTTTAACTTCACCAAGAATTCTGACACCTAGTCCAGGACCAGGGAATGGGTGACGATAAAGCATGTCGTATGCAATACCTAGTTCAAGACCAATTTTTCTTACTTCATCTTTAAACAACTCTTGCAAAGGCTCAACTAACTTCAACGTCATATCATCAGGAAGGCCACCAACATTGTGATGCGATTTAATCACATGAGCTTTACCGGTTTTTGCACCAGCTGACTCTATTATATCTGGATAAATTGTGCCCTGAGCAAGCCACTTAGCATTCGGCAATTTCTCTGCTTCTTCTTGGAAAATATCAACAAAAATCTTACCAATTATTTTTCGTTTTACTTCAGGATCAGCTTCACCTTTTAAACAATCAAGAAAACGTTGTTCAGCATCAACACGGATAACATTAATACCCATATGCTTATTGAACATCGCCATTACCTGATCGCCTTCATCAAGTCGTAACAGACCGTTATCTACAAATACGCAAGTTAACTGATCACCAATAGCTTGTTGTAGTAGCACAGCTGTTACCGATGAATCAACACCACCAGAAAGACCTAGGATGACTTCATCATAACCTACTTGCTGTTTTATCTTCGCAATAGCATCCGTAACAATACTACCCGAGTTCCAGAGATTGTCACAGCCACAAATATCACGAATAAAGCGCTCGATAATTCGACCACCCTGCTTGGTATGTGTAACTTCTGGGTGAAATTGAATGCCATAGAATTTTCGACTTTCGTCAGCCATTCCAGCAAAAGGCGCATTTTCAGTTTTAGCGATAACACTGAAACCTTCTGGAATTGCAGTCACCTTATCGCCGTGACTCATCCACACGTCTAGTAATGCTTCACCGTTAGCGTTAGTGTGATCTTCGATATTATTGAAAAGTTCTGAATGTCCATGAACTTCTAATTCTGCATAACCAAATTCTTTCTCTGTCGATGTAGAAACCTCTCCACCTAACTGAGCAGCCATGGTTTGCATTCCATAACAAATACCCAGTACAGGTACACCTAACTCAAAAATCAGATCATTGGCTCTAGGTGTTGTAGACTCTGTTACCGACTCAGGTCCACCAGAAAGAATAATGCCATCGGGCTTAAATTCTCGAAGTAACTCTGCAGACATATCAAAAGCATGCAGTTCAGAATAAACACCGTACTCTCTCACTCGTCTTGCAATGAGCTGAGTAAATTGCGACCCAAAATCTAAAATTAATATGCGCTGAGCATGAATATCGCTAGAACCTGTTGTAGTCCCATTTGCAGACATAGCTATTTCGCCCTATAGTTAGGAGCTTCTTTGGTGATGCTGACATCATGAACATGACTTTCATTCATGCCTGCAGCTGATACCTTTACAAATTCAGGCTTAGTTCTAAATTCAGCTATATCTGCACAACCTGTTAATCCCATACTGGCACGCAAACCACCCATCATCTGATGCACAATTGCGAGTAGACTTCCTTTGTAAGGAACACGTCCCTCAATGCCTTCAGGAACTAGCTTATCCAATGCATTTGATGTCTGGAAATAACGATCACTTGAACCAGTCTTTTGCGCCATAGCTCCAATTGAACCCATACCACGGTAAGACTTATATGAACGACCTTGATAAAGCTCAACCTCACCGGGAGCTTCATCGGTACCTGCTAGCATTGAGCCAACCATCACACAATGACCTCCAGCCACTAAAGCTTTCGCCAAGTCGCCTGAATAACGGATTCCACCATCGGCAATTGCCGGTACACCCGTACCTTCAAGTGCATTCACAGAATTATAAATGGCTGAAATTTGCGGTACACCAACACCTGTTACGATACGAGTAGTACAAATTGAACCAGGACCAATCCCAACTTTGACACCGTCTGCTCCAGCTTCAACAATTGCTTTAGCACCAGCACCGGTTGCAATATTGCCACCAATAATCTGAAGATAAGGGTATTGTTTTCTCACCATCTTAATGCGATCAAGAACTCCTTGTGAGTGACCGTGTGACGTATCAATTAAGATTATATCGACACCAGCATCAACGAGAGCTGCAACGCGGTCGGACGTTTCTTCACCTGTTCCAACTGCAGCTCCGGTTCTTAATTGTCCGTGCTCATCTTTTGTTGCTAAGGGCTTATCTTCTGCTTTTTGAATATCTTTGACCGTGATTAACCCACGCAAATGGAAGGCATCATCAACAACCAGTATCTTTTCAATACGATACTGATGCATCAATGCAAGAATTTCTTCAGACTCAGCGCCTTCTTTAACAGTTACCAGTTGTTCTTTAGGCGTCATCACTAATGAAACAGGTTGTTCAAGCTGATTTTCAAAACGAACATCTCGGTTTGTGACAATACCAACAAGCTGTTCACCATCAACAACAGGTACACCTGAGATATTGTTTTCAGAGGTGATTTCTTTTAATTCATGAATCGTAGCATTAGGTCCAATTGTAATGGGATGGGCAACAACACCACTCTCATATTTTTTTACCTGTCGAACATGTGCAGCCTGCTGTTCAATAGTCATATTTTTATGAATAAAGCCGATGCCTCCTTCCTGAGCAAGAGCAATCGCCAATCGTGCTTCAGTAACCGTATCCATCGCGGCTGAAACAAGTGGAATATTAAGTTTAATATCTCGAGTAATTCTTGTTCTCAGACTAGCATTTTGAGGCAAGACTGAAGAATGGGCAGGGAGGAGAAGAACGTCGTCAAATGTAAGGGCTTCTTCGGTGATTCGCATATTTATCCACCTATAAAGTTTTTCAAAAAAAATGGGGTCCGAAAACCAATGGCGGATTATAGCGATTTGTTGGAGGAAGGACAATCTATCTAAGGTTATTTTTCTTTATTAATTGATAATACTCGTTGTAAATAAGACTCATCAAAATCAGTGCCATGGTCAGAATCATTGCTTAACTCAATCACTCCACCTTCACTAGTCGAGTACTTAAGGCCTCCAATTACAGGCTCTTCTGTGAATAAATACGCTAAATCCAAGTCAACTCAAATATTTTGTGAAAATAAAAGGTCAACAACATCAGCAGCGAATTCGTTGTCTGGAAAAGCGATCACTTCATATTTCTGTTGAAGCATCAAAATATAATCATGGAGTGGTTTGATAGATTTTATGGGTGTCAGATATCCCTAAAGTTGGACAGGTTATGATATCCGCAAAAGATCATCAGGTAGCTACAGCTATGGCACGCTACCGACACTCGAGTTATTCCCAATCAGATTCATGCAGTTGTTTTAGATCCTCCAATAGGTGTGATTAGATATTATTTACAGAACCTAGTTTTCTGTTTGAACTTGTTCAGCCTCTTGCTTTTCTTTAGTAGGCTCAATGTCTTTGCTAGATGATGATTCAATTTTCTTAGCAAGAAGCTGCCGTTTTGTTTCTTCTTCAATTTCTGATTCATCGGTAATCCATTGAAGTGTTTCATAGTAACGTCGAATGTTATCAACATACTGAACTGGTTCATCACCTCGAGCATAACCAAAACGTGTTTGCTTGTAATACTTTTTTTGCCTCAGAAGTGGTAATCGGTCCTTTACATCAACCCAGCGATCAGGATCTCCGCCTTGTTGTTGAGTAATTATTCGAGCATCTTCAACGTGTCCCCAGCCGATATTATAAGAAGCCAATGTAAACCAAGTTCTATCAGGCTCAGGAATACGCTCAGGAATACGATGAAAGACCTCATTAAAATATATTGCTCCACCATGAATGCTTTGTTCCGCGTCCAAGCGATTCTTAACACCTAGTTGCTTTGCGGTGCTCATTGTCAGCATCATCATGCCTCTGACACCTGTTGGTGAACGAGCTATGGGATTCCAGTGTGATTCTTGATAGCTGATAGCTGCTAACAATCGCCAATCAATACCTTGTTCAGCTGCCGAATGAAAATAATCATAATATTTAGGTAATTTTTTTTGTGCGGCCTGTAAAAATATTCTTGTTCCCACATAGTCAAAATCTTCCACATGACCATAGTGTCTTTCCATAAGGTGTGCCAATTCGCCTGATTGACGAAATTCACCAAAAAAGTTAATCGCTTCAGCTCTTAAACTGTCATCTTTATTTTTGTGAAAAGCCCAGGCAACTTGCTTAGGCTGACCAACACTGAAACCAATGGCTAGCTCAGGATAAAAACGCCGATTTAATGACAATTCATTAGAATCAGCAATCGTATAGTTGATTGATTCATTTAATATTTCAGCCAGTAGATCTTCACTGGTTTGTGTTTCTGTTTCTGTCCAACTGAGGGCAGGGTATTGTTTCTTTAGTTCAAGCAGTTTCTGCGCATGTGAACTATCCGCCATTACTCGAAGTTCACCCTTAAGTTGGTCGATATTTCTAGGCCACCGTTTACCCTGTTTAAAGACTAACTTTTGTGATATTTCTTGATAGGGAGGGGCAAAAGTTAATGCAACTTCACGTTCTGCAGTTATAGATAACCCTGCAGCTGCTAAGTCAGCTTTGCCACTGTTCAATGCAGCAAGGATCTCCGTGATACTTTCAACAGACTCCATGTTTAGTTTTACACCGAGACGTTCTGCAAAGCGGCTTGCCAGTTGAAATTCTACTCCATCGGCTCCCTGATATCCCATATAGTAAGTTGTGGGACTTTCTCTAGTAATAACATTGAGAGTGCCCCTGTTAATAATATTTTGTAGATGACTCTCAGGGGCAGGGGTATCAATACCGAACCAAAGCACGAACCCTACAACCAGCACTACAATTGTCACAAGTAGCTGTAAGTAGAGCTTATGATTGCTGTCTGCTAGTAGTTCGAGTGCTTGTTTTACATTCATAAAACGTCAATTTTCCTTATAGACTTATTGTAGTATAGCCTAATAAGGTTGTAGTTGGCACGATGCCCATTACTCAGGTATGATCCATACAACTGATCCACTCACTTTATTCGCCTTTGAACATCTGGAGTTTTACATCAATGCTGATCTTGCGTGGTGCCCCTGCTCTCTCTCGTTTTCGTAAACACCGTCTACTCACTGAATGTCAGGAATTATGTCCTGATATTGTCGATATTTATGGTCAATTTGTACATTTTGCTGAGACTTCAGCAGAATTATCTGATCCTCAGATGAAAGTGCTTGAACAAATACTTGTTTATGGCCCTAGCCGTGAGGCTGATAAAGATCATGAGCATATCTATTTGGTTTTACCAAGGATAGGAACTATCTCTCCCTGGTCATCAAAAGCAACCGATATTGCTCACAATTGCGGTCTGCAAATGGTTAAGCGGTTAGAGAGAGGTGTTGCTTATCATTTCCAGACGGATTCAGACAGTGATTTAACTGAATCACAGAAAGCTATTTTATTACCTCTCATTCATGATCGGATGACTGAAGCTGTATTTGAAGATTTAGCTTCTGCTGAAGCTCTATTTACACATCAACAACCTCGTCAGTTAAAAACAGTTGATGTATTAGTGGGTGGTTTTGATGCGCTAAATGAAGCTAATCATAACTGGGGTTTAGCCCTTGCAGAAGATGAAATGCATTATTTGGTTGAACAATTTACTCAGTTAGGTAGAAATCCTACCGATGTTGAGCTGATGATGTTTGCTCAGGCGAACTCTGAGCATTGTCGCCATAAAATATTTAATGCTAGCTGGACGATTGATGGCGAAGAAATGCCTATCTCACTTTTTGGCATGATTAGAAATACCCACAAGTTACATCCTGAAGGAACCTTGTCAGCTTATAGTGATAATTCTGCGGTAATGGAAGGTCCAGTTGCCGAACGTTTTTTTTCACAAACAGAAAGCAAAGAATACCGTTATCACCTAGAATCTGTGCATACTTTGATGAAGGTAGAAACACATAATCATCCAACAGCTATTTCTCCTCATCCTGGTGCAGCTACAGGATCAGGTGGTGAAATTCGTGATGAGGGTGCTACTGGTTGCGGCTCTAAACCTAAAGCTGGTTTAAATGGCTTTTCTGTATCGAATTTAAAATTACCTAATTTACCCCAGCCTTGGGAAACTGAACATGGAAAACCTTCTCGAATTGTTTCTGCACTCGATATTATGCTGGAGGGTCCAATAGGTGGCGCGGCTTTTAATAATGAATTTGGCCGACC
>JAAGZM010000504.1 GCA_024206355.1 Gammaproteobacteria bacterium
ATTGCCTGCAGCCTGAGGTGTTGCTGTCGGCTGAGTTTCTTCACCTGTTGGAATAGGCTCAAAAGCGTCAGGATTATCTCTATTTTCTAAAAACTTCAAACCAATTTGTGGGAATAATGCATAGGTTAAAACATCATCTACCTTTGCATCAGCAAGCCTGATCCCATTTTCTTTGGCCAAAGCCATTAATTCATCGGTTAGTTTGTCCATCTCAGGTTCCAAGAGATCTGCTGGACGGCAAGTAATAGCTTCTTTTCCGTCAAGTACCTTCGCTTGTAATTCTGCATTTACTGGTGCGGCAGTTGAACCATATTCTCCTTTTAATACGCCTGCAGTTTCTTTAGTAATGTTCTTATAACGTTCGCCTGTTAAGACATTTAGTACAGCTTGAGTGCCCACGATTTGTGAAGTAGGCGTTACCAAAGGAATATAGCCTAAATCTTTTCTGACTAAAGGGATTTCATTTAATACATCATCCAAACGATCACCTGCACCCTGCTCTTTTAGCTGGCTTTCCATGTTTGTTAACATGCCGCCAGGAACTTGTGAAACTAGAATTCGAGAATCTACACCTTTTAAGCTGCCTTCCCATTTTGTATATTTTTTTCTAACTTCTCTGAAGTATCCAGAGATATCTTCTAAAGCATTGAGATCAAGACCAGTAGAGCGATCAGTTTCTTCAAATACAGAAACCATTGTCTCAGTTGCTGTGTGCCCATAGGTCATACTCATTGATGAAATTGCTGTATCAATAGTATCAATACCAGCTTCTACCGCTTTTATGATTGTTGCTGGACTTAGGCCGGTAGTTGCATGACTATGGAGTGCAATAGGAATAGAGATACTTTCTTTTAACTTAGTGACTAGTTCAAAAGCATCATAGGGCTTCAATAATCCAGCCATATCTTTAATACAGACTGAGTGACATCCCATATCCTCAAGACGCTTCGCCATATCTAACCAAATGTCGAGGGTATGTACTGGACTAATAGTGTAAGACATTGCGCCCTGAGCATGTTTATCAACGGCAATAACCGCATTTACTGCTGTATCAAGGTTACGCATATCGTTCATTGCATCAAAGACTCTAAATACATCAACACCATTTGTAGCTGCTCGTTCAACGAACTTCATCACTACATCGTCCGCATAATGACGATAACCTAGGATATTTTGTGCTCGAAACAGCATCTGATGAGGCGTATTTGGCATAGCTTTCTTAAGCTTACGCATTCGCTCCCATGGATCTTCACCAAGATACCTTATACAGGAATCAAATATTGCTCCACCCCAGGTCTCTAGTGACCAAAACCCCATTTTATCGAGCTTTTCAGCTATAGGAAGCATGTCATCTATTCGCATTCTTGTGGCAAATAACGATTGATGTGCATCACGTAGCACAAGTTCAGTAACGCCTAACTTTTTCTTTTTCATTACGCTGATCCCTGATTTAACTTAATAATAATTTATTGTTTAGATTGCTGTCGATGTTGATGAATTGCAGCACTGATCACAGCCATTAATAGACCATTATCTACTTGACTCACAGAATTGGGAGCAGCTTCGAGCACCTCTTGACCAATCATTTTTTCCATGAGGTTTAAAAGAAGAACGAGGATAGTCAAAAAACTAGCAACGAATCCCATCCCTACCAACATCAGATAGAGACCTTCTGTTATCATTGATTCAACAGCCATACTTAACTCCAATACTTATTCAATATTATCATACAAATTCCACAATCATTTAATAGCCTAAAGCTAAGGAACTTTGACGTCGATCATCTGCCGTTCCATGTAACTTGCCATTTTCTCTCACTATTGATTGCACCATACCAATATCACCCCAAGCAGGAGTATATTCATTACCATGTAATTCAGGTGCGTCAACACTGTATCCAATATTTCTCAGTTGATTGATTACGTCCATGTCAAAGCCAGATTCCATTAACAAACTGTCTGGATGCCACTGGTGATGAAAACGAGGGGCAGCAGTCGCAGCGGCAATATTCATTTTATGATCGATCACATTAATAATTGTTTGCAGCACAGCAGTAATAATCCGGCTACCACCTGGGCTGCCGGTAGACATAAAGATTTCACCTTCTTTTATAACTAGTGTTGGTGTCATTGAACTTAATGGGCGTTTGCCCGCTTCAATAGCATTAGCTTCTCCACCGATTAACCCAAACATATTAGGCGCACCAGGTTTTGAAGAAAAATCATCCATCTCATTATTCATTAAAAAGCCAGTACCTTCAGCAACACGTCCATTACCAAAACTTGCATTTATGGTATAAGTATTAGAAACAGCATTTCCATACTTATCCATCACTGAATAATGGGTAGTTTGGGGGCTTTCATAAATAGGCAACACACCAGGTCTAATTTCAGTTGAAGGCGTATAATTTTTAGCCGATATTTGCTTATGTAAATCGTTAGCATATTGTTTTGAGATTAACGTTTTAACGGGTACATCATAGAAATCAGGATCACCAAGATGTAAACTTCTATCAGAATAGGCACGTTTCATAGATTCAGCAATCATATTAATGGTCTTAGCAGAATGAAGACCGTACTTATTTAAATCCCAGCCCTCTAAAATATTTAGCATTTGCACCAAATGGATACCACCTGAACTCGGCGGTGGCATTGAGGCAATAGTATAACCACGATAGCTCCCAAAGATTGGTTCACGCTCAATCACTTTATAATTTGCCAAATCTTCCATAGTAATAATACCACCATGCTTTTGGCTATCTTCTGTAATTTTCTTAGCAATAGAACCTTTATAAAAGGCATCTCTACCCTTTTTTGATATTTGTAATAAAGTCCAGGCTAAATCTTTCTGTACAAACTTCGAACCTTCTTTAGGAACTGTTCCATTGCCATTGTAAAAAGCTTTGTTGCTGCTTTCAATTTCGCTCAATCTTCTACTCGCACGCTTCAAACTTTTATGCAAATGAGTAGATACAACGAAGCCATTGTCAGCTAAATCTAATGCTGGAGCGATAACCTGCTCTAGTGACATAGTTCCATAGTTTTTGAGCGCATGGATCATGCCGGCAACCGAGCCAGGTACACCTGATGATAGATGACTAAATCTGGCCTTCCTGTCATCAACGTTTCCATCTTTATCAAGAAACATATCTCTATCAGCATTGGCAGGTGCCATTTCTCTATAATCTAATGCAATAGTTTTCTTTTTGTCGGCAAGGTAGACCATCATAAAACCGCCGCCGCCTAAATTACCGGCTTGAGGATATGTCACAGCAAGCGCAAACCCAACTGCTACAGCTGCATCAACTGCATTTCCACCTTGTTTCAATATATTCACACCAACTTTAGTAGCAATAGCGTCTTGACTAGAAACCATTCCTTGAGTGCCAATTACCGGTTGGACTATTTTTATATCTTGTATAGCATATGACGCACTGTGTGCTGCTAAAAAGATTATAGATAAAACAAATAGTTGAAATATTTTCATAAAGAAATCCTACTCTAGTCTGTATTATGTAAATCGATAATTGTTTCACCATCAGATGAATTATCTGAAAGCACTGATTCTTGTTTGTGTTTTGCTAGATCATTACGCTTTTTTTCAAGTCTATCGAGATAAGCTTGATCAATATCACCAGTAACATAATGCCCATTAAATACAGAAGCATCAAATTTAGTAATATCTGGATTTCCTTCCCGACAAGCTTCTTCGAGATCATCAAGCTCTTGGAAGATAAGCCAATCAGCACCAATTTTCTTTTCAACCTCAGCAACATCACGTCCATGGGCAATGAGTTCAGTTGCAGAAGGCATATCAATACCGTAAACATTTGGATATCTCACTGGTGGAGCTGCAGAAGCAAAGTAAACTTTTTTAGCTCCTGCATCACGAGCCATTTGGATAATTTGTTCACTGGTTGTTCCTCGAACAATAGAATCATCAACTAACAAGACATTCTTCCCACTAAACTCAAGGCTAATAGCATTAAGCTTTTGTTTCACTGATTTTCTTCGAAGTTGCTGACCAGGCATAATAAATGTTCGGCCAATATAGCGATTTTTCACAAAACCATGACGCATTTTCTTATTTAAGATATAAGCCATTGCAACCGTTGAGGTCAACGATGAGTCCGGAATTGGTATAATTACATCAACGTCATGATCAGGCCATTCTTTTAATATCCTTTCTGCCAACTTTTCACCCATTCTCAAACGAGCTTTATAAACAGAAATTTGATCAATAACTGAGTCTGGACGTGCAAAATAGACATGTTCAAATATACAAGGTGAGTATTCGACAGATTCTGCACATTGCTGAGTATGGAAATTGCCCTCAAAATCAACATATATTGCTTCACCAGGCGCAATATCTCTTAATACCTCAAACTCTAAATTATCAAGAGCAATACTTTCTGAAGCAACCATGTATTCTGTACCTGCTTCAGTCTCACGCCTACCAATAATCGCTGGTCGTATACCGTTAGGA
>JAAGZM010000505.1 GCA_024206355.1 Gammaproteobacteria bacterium
CATAACCACTAGCCATCAGCACCTCTATTGCTAAAACCAGAAGCAATAACTCAAGAGCACTTTCTTTTATTTCACCAATATGATGAAGGTCACGATCATAGCAAGTTCCGTAAAAGACCTTAAATGTTAAAAAGGCAACAAATTGCAATATAAACAAATTCAATGCAATATGTAGTGATGGTAAAGGAATACAGAAATAGTCAACCCAGCGTTTAATTGTTGGATAAAGTTGAGCAAGCAATGGCAAGAATCCTAAATACACTAACAACCCTTTTGCAATCAAAGTAGTAAAAAAATTATTACTTGTCCCCATAATCGCCATATTATGCAGATTAAACTCTTCCTGATGATTTACAGCACTCACCACTTCAGGGGTATCAAACCC
This sequence comes from Gammaproteobacteria bacterium, assembly GCA_024206355.1. Lineage (GTDB taxonomy): Bacteria > Pseudomonadota > Gammaproteobacteria > Enterobacterales. Next base: position 386 of record JAAGZM010000505.1, read on the forward strand.
CAGAATTCGTTGCCCCCAATTAATTTCTTCAAAAAACAGAAGAATCAAGCAAATACCCATCAGCATAGTCATCGGATTAAAATTCACATTTTTCAGCAAGGGACAAGGGCTTTTCGCTTCTGATTTAGATGCGTAAACAAAAACTAATCCGGCCAGCAAAGCCCCTACACTACCAAGCCATTCATATATAAACTCTTACCTTTTTATTAACACTTTGACATTATCAGCACCGCTACAAGCGACTAATTTTTTTATAAAAATCCATTGTTTGTGCAAAGCATTTATCCCATGAAAACTGCTTTGCATTCTCCAGCCCCTGAGCAATCAGCTGACTACGCTGCTTGTTGTCATTCAAAATTGCAAAACAATCTATGAGTACCGTATCATCCAGTTGCTTATAAAGTAACCCAGCCTTACCTGCCACCTCAGGAATGGATGATTTTTCCAGGGCAATTACCGGGCACCCTGCAGCCATTGCTTCAATAACAGGAATACCAAATCCCTCATATTCTGAAGGATAGATAAAACAAAAAGCCTGATTATACAGTTCATTAAGTTGAGTAGCACCAACAAAACCTAAAAAATAAAACCGCTCCTTTAATTTTTGTGTCAAATACGTCTCTTCTTCAGAAGTTAATTTTGCACCAACAATAACCAAAATCACCTCATCAAACGATGCCAGAGCATCAACTAACACAGAAAAATTCTTATAACCCGCTCTTGCACCAACAAAAAGTACGTATTTCTGGTCTTTTAAGTCATTTAGCATTTCGCTATAGCAGTGGGTTTCAGGTAACACAGAAAAAACATCTGACTTACCATTATGAATCACCTCTACTGGCACCTCAACTTCAGGGTAAAAATGAAATAAGTCCTGTTTGGTATTTTCTGAAATACAAATAATTCCTGCTGCATTTTTTATCGCATATGCTTTTTGTCTAGTATGAACCCATTTTGCCAATCCCGTTCTATAATACTCATAAGTAAAGTCATGAATTGTGATGACATTTTTTGCCCCTGGTGCAATTCGATAATAGCTGGAGTGAAAAAGTGATGAATCTGTGACCTTAAGTCGAAAGGGAAGATAGCGTGCAATTACAACAGGAAGAGTTGTCTCAAGCTGTGCCGGGAGTTTAAGCCGATTAATTAAGCTTGCCAGAACATGCTCGTTCCCACCTTTTAGCTGATAAATATCCAGGTGACACTGTTCATCATTAACAAAGCGTTTTAATAATTCATACCAGTAAACAGAGATTCCACCCATTTTCTGTAATGAGAAAATTATATTATCAAGAGTTA
>JAAGZM010000506.1 GCA_024206355.1 Gammaproteobacteria bacterium
ATGCCGTTTGAGGCAAATGACGGGAATGAAACCTCCTTTACAAAGGATTATTCGGATTCAGGTTATAATGGAACGGTTATTGGTGCTACCTGGAATGCAACGGGCGGTCATGATGGCAAGGGGGCTTATGAGTTTGATGGTGTTAACGATTATATTGACCTAGGTTCTCCAGCCGAGTTCCCCTACGGAAATTCATCCCGCTCTTTGTGCGTTAGGACAAAAGCAGATTCTACCTCTTCGGGATATCACTTTGCAGCCGCTTATGGGACTCCCGGAATAGGGACAGCTTTTCTCATAGGAAGAAATGGATCAAAACTTGTTGTAGGTGGTTATGGAGATGATATTACTGTTAGTAATTTTTGGGTACCAGATGTATGGAATTACATGTGTTTGACTTATGATGGAACAACCGCAAAAGTATACTCTAATGGTAACCTCTTATCCTCTGCAAATAAAAACTGGAGTGTGACACAAGACTTAGCTTACATTGGAAGGCAGATTAATAATTTTGGTGAATATTGGGATGGAGCAGTCAGCGATGTTCAAATATTCAATATTGCATTGTCAGCAGAGCAAATTGCAAACCTGTCTAACGGCAATGAAAACATCATTGTCGCAGAAGAAACTACTCCTGATGAAACCTGGCAAAGTTGCGTCACACCTAATGATGGCACTGAAGATGGGGAA
>JAAGZM010000507.1 GCA_024206355.1 Gammaproteobacteria bacterium
GGTTTAACGGTTAAAAGTGTTAATCGTGCCGATATCACTGCGATAACAATTGATATTGCCAATAAGATATAAAAAATAGTGCTAAATAATTGTTCTGGATCAGCTGCAGCATTAAGCACTGCCTACAATTTTCTTACCAACGACCCATTTTTTAACTACTCTGTTCATCATTATAAAGTTGAGTCACTCTAAAGTTTAGAGACATTACTTTTTATCTTCTTCATCAGGATCCTCTCGCTCTTCCACTTTTGCTTCAGCAACTGGCTCTTCCACTTCTGCTTCAGCAACTGGCTTTTCCACTTCTACTTCAGCAACTGGCTCTTCCACTTTTGCTTCAGCAACTGGCTCTTCCACTTTTGCTTCAGGCTTAGCTTCGGCTTCTTCAAATGCCTCATCCCAACTAGGTTCTGCTTCAGTAACTGGCTTTTCCACTTCTGCTTCAGCAACTGGCTTTTCCACTTCTGCTTCAGGCTTGGCTTCGGCTTCTTCAAATGCCTCATCCCAACTCGGTTCTGCTTCAGCAACTGGCTCTTCCACTTTTGCTTCAGCAACTGGCTCTTCCACTTTTACTTCAGGCTTGGCTTCTTCCTTAGGTTTAGGTTTAGGTTCAGTTTGAGACTCCATCATCAAGTTTTCTGCAGAATCATCTGTTGATGCTGCTGCTTCAATCTGATCAGCTCCAAATGATTCCATTGCCGTTAATATCTCATCAACAGACATATCTTTGCTATCAGACTCCTCTCCAAACATTGACGTATATTCGGCAAAGATATTATTTAAGGTGCTTAATGTAGTGTGCATTTCAATTTTAAGATTTTTATTTTCTTTTTTCAGTCTTGTAAGATCTTCAGATGCTTTATGAACATCTTTGGCAATAGCTTCTGCAGCTTGAGGTGCTTTAGGTTCATCTTCAACTTCTTCAGTAATTTCTTCTTTTGAAACAGAAATAGAAAGCTCTTGATAAGCTCTTATTATCAATGATAATTCGTTATCAAGATTTGATATTGACTCTTCTTTACGTGATAAAAATGCATAAATTACCTTCTGCACAAAAGACTTTCTAGCCTCTAATATTTTTTTACTCGTTTCCTCACTCGCTGGCTCATCTAATCCGACTTTATTTTTAAGAAATTCAATAACCGTTTTTTTTCTGCTTTCTTCTTTTTCTTTATAAATAGAAACCAATTTCTGTAAGGATTTTCTATCTTGCTTTTTTCTACCAAATACAACTATAGATAAATATATGCTGAGCAATAAGAATGGCAATGCCAGCTCAAACTTAAGGATTATATCGTAAAAATCTACCATCTTTGTTACTCCAGTTGCTTACTCAATTTATCGGCATTTATTTCATTTTGTTTCTTCATTCTTATAGAAAAAACCCAACCCAAAATAATTAATATAATATTTACACCTAAGCCTATTCCTAACCAGAGAACCATATCGACTTCTTCAGTAACTTCCTCTTGAATCTCTTCAACAGGAGCTTCTTGTTCTAGCTCAGCCACTGGCTCAGTAACTAAACTTTTAGTATTAAACTGAATAATGGGAGGATTAACTAAAAACTGTCTTCCCGCAGGAGTTTCTCCACTAATCGTCAGTTGGATTTGATAATTACCACCCGCCTCTACTACAGGAAGTTCAATTGCTCTGTTATAACCTTTATCTAATTCAGCAGGTTTTAATATTTGCTGCCCATCAGGTAGTTGAGCATTGACTTGAATGTCAAGGCTATCAGCTTTAGAAACATCACCTACAGGAGTAAAAATGATTTTATGAGGTGTATTAACATCTTCACTAATAACCTCTTTAACACTAACAGGGCTTTCAAAAATATTCATTGCCTGTTGTCGCATACGTTGAAAGGTTGGACTTTCAACCCATGCACTAATTTGGGCAATTCCAGCATTTGAAGGTGCTGTTAGTTCAATGCTATATATCCCATCGAGTGCTTTTTTATCCACGTCATTGCCATCATCGAGTAAAACAAATGATGCTGTTTCACCATCATTATCCCTTACCTCAACTTCTATCGATAATAGCTTCAGAAAATCTTGCTGAGTAATAGTTTCATCTTCCTGAGTAAGATTGATATTAAAATTGAATTTCTCATTCGCCAGTAAATTATTAGGTAAAGTAGTACTCTTTAGTTTTAAATTACTAACAATTAGAACACGATTGTCAGGATCCATTTCAGCATGTACACGCCACTCGCCAACCATTGGCATATTAACGGTAATCAAATCATAAACGGCAGATTCAAACCATGTAATACGAGCACTATCAGAACCTGCATCGTAGTTTTCACCATCTGGTTGTTCTAACAGTGTTGGCTTAGAATCTTTATTTTTAAAGATAAGAACAGAAAATTCTTCAATCTGATCATCAATGGAAAAACGGTTATCTTTAAGAGGCACAGAATCACGTTCAGTCGCCTGCTCAAATATCTTCAGGAATACTTTCTGCAGCTCACTAGCATTAACTACTTTTTGATACCAGCCATCCGTCTCAGCTGCCATCTTCGATAATAACTTTTCGTCAGCATCACCGGATAATGCTATTGTATGTATGGTAATTCCAGCTTCTTTGTACTTTGGTAGAAGTTCATTTAGTACTTTTCGTCTAGCAGCTGCATTCTTTGATGGATTTTTTGAAACATCGACAACGCCATCCGTTAGTAGAATCAAACTCCGCTTAATAGAAAGATCAGGCTTCATCCAACCAAAGGAGGCTTTTTCCATTGCTCCACCAATGTTGGTAAACATCCCTAATGAATTTATTTTCTTCACAGACTCAACAGCTGACTTTTTCCATTGGTTATCAACAGGACCAATCGGAACTAGCATATTGACGTATTCACCAAAGGTCCATATTCCAGCATGACTATCTGGAGGTAATAAATTACTCATTAACTGAACGGCGGGTATTCGTAAATTATCCGGATCATTTTTTTTCATACTGCCGGATATATCGACAAGCACACGTACGTCACTTGCTGGTTTAAGTTTTGTAGATTGATTTATAGTCTGAGCTGCAGATAGAGTAATTTGGAATCCGAGTAGAAAGCATAGCAGAAGCTGAACATTTATATGTCTTATCATTATTGTTTGACCAGTTATCATTCCTACTAGTTATAATGCCAAAGTTTAGCCGATTTTTCATTGATTTAAAGAAAAATGCTAAAAATAGAGTCGGTTTAGTTAATTATTAGGGTCAAACCATCCAATAATTCTATCTTCTAAGTCATCAACGTCCAATTCTGAGATAACACGTCCCTGTACAGTTTTACCTGCAAGTTGTGCAGATTTACTATTTTCAGTGACCAGAGGATGCCAAGAAGGTAGTTCTTTACCTGAGGCTAGAAGTCGGTATGAACATGATTCAGGCATCCATTTTAAATCCAAAATATTGTCAGGGGTAATCGTAATACAATCATGTACCAAAACTTTCCTCTGATCATATTTAGAGCAACAACAGTTTTCAAGATCAAGTAACTTACAAACCACATCTGTTTGTAATATATGACCTGTTTCATCTTCTTCAAACTTGAAAATACAACACTTTGCACAACCATCACAAAGAGATTCCCACTCTTGTGAACTCATTTCATTTAATTCTTTTGTTATCCAGAAGCCGTATTCATGTGCCATTATTTTTCATCCGGCTCGAGATAGTTTTGATCAGCTAAAATTGTCGGTGGCATCTGTAAATAATAACCATCTTCTTTAAGTTTTTGAGTAACGAGACTAATATCAACCCTAGCAAGTTTGTCTCTTTTATCAAGATTCACTACCATTGAAAAATCAGGTTTACCAAATGCTTTGAGTAATGGCTCTGGAACTGTTGAGAAATCATCTCTAATAGTTGTATATAAATACATTTCTGATTTCAAAGAGCTACTATAAATATAGCTTATCATCCTAAAATCCTCAATTGGACGCGTTTGAGTGTGTGTTTTTTAGGCTTAGTGGCGCAGGCAAACTCACTCAATTGATGAATACTAATCCTTCTGTAAGTTGCTGTTTTGAAGTACATAATCATAATTTTGAGTCGGTCAACTGAGGATTCTAGGATCATGGGTATAAATATTTCCTGATTACTTAATGTTGAATTTATTTTCGTTGATGATTTTACTTAACGGCTTTTCAAGTAAAGCTTTTCGCCATCCTTTCCAGCCATCAGGTTCAGGATACCACTGTGCAGCATGATGTAATAGAAATTGCTCAAGCCAGCGTTTACTAGGTAATACTTCTCGAGGAATATTTTTCTCAAGATTAATATCAAGCAATAAAGCTCGGCAGTCATTTAAGGTTTTGTTCGCACTAGGAAGACTTTTTAAACTTAATACTGGTTTAGTATCAGTTACTAGGTTATTCATAGCTTCTATTATTTGTTCGCCATAATGCCTAATAATAAAAGGTGGTAATTCACATTGCTTGGTCAAGTGCTCAATTGTTTTAGAGCCTTCTAGAGCAATACAAAGCAGTTGCTGATCTTTAATCACATGCTGTCGCGGCTTATCATCCTTTCTTGCAGTTTGCTCTCTCCATATTGCAAGTTGTTGCAATCGATCCAATGATTCACCTGTTGCTATGAACGCTTTTTTAACTTTCAAATAGGCAAGCTGGTCACTGACTTCCACTGATTTTTGTTCACAGCGCAAATCACAGTCTTCCGCCACAAAATCAGAGTAACCTAATTCAAGTAATGCATTGTGTTGTTGCTTATAAATTGAGTTCAAATACAGGACATCAATTGCTGCATACTCAAGTTGAGGATCAGAGAGTGGTCGATTTAGCCAATTAGTTCTTGAATGCTGTTTTTCAATAACAACCTGCTCGTAATGCTCAATAACCTTCTGCAAACTCAAAGAGTGTCCCATTCCCAGCCATGAAGCTGCAATTTGCGTATCAAATAGATTATGTATGACAGCACAACCAATTGAATAAAATAATTCAATATCTTCACTCGAGGAATGCATAACTATTTTGATATTGGCAGATTCCAATAAATCAAAAAATGGTTGCAAGTTATCGCAAGCATTAGGATCAATTAAACTAATATTATTGCCATCAGAGACTTGAATTAAACCTGGTTGAGGGTAAAAAGTGCGTTCCCGAACAAACTCAGTATCAACTGATAAAACGCTGCTATCTTGCAGGGCAAGGCAACAGCGTATTAAATCATCGTTGTTATCTATATAGTCATATGATGTCACAATTAAGAGTGATCAGACTTTGGTCGCAAATCTTTCCTGAGAATTTTACCAATATTCGATTTAGGTAATTCATCAAGAAACTCAACAAATTTGGGGCGTTTATAGCCTGTCAGATTTTTTTTACAGAAAGCCTTAACATCTGCTTCAGTGAGATCTGCTGATTTAGCAACAATAAATAACTTAACAGCTTCACCTGAGTACTCATCAGGAAGACCAATAGCTGCAACTTCGAGAACATCAGGATGTTCAGCAACGACAGCCTCTAACTCATTGGGGAAAACATTAAAGCCAGAAACCAGAATCATATCCTTTTTACGATCCACGAGTTTAACCATACCTTCTTCATTGATTACACCAATATCTCCTGTAGAGAACCATCCATCTTCGGTCAATACTTTCGCAGTTTCATCTGGACGTTGCCAATAACCTCTCATGACCTGAGGGCCTTTGATACAAACCTCACCCGGTTCATTAAACCCTAGCTCATTACCTTTATCATCACGAATTGATACGTCAGTTGAAGAGATAGGCAAACCGATGCAACCACTAAACTGTTTAGCATCTAAAGGGTTAATAATAGCAGCTGGTGCTGTTTCTGTTAGTCCGTAGCCTTCTATCAAGACAGTATTGGTTAGCTCTCCCCATTCTTTAGCAACAGACGGTTGAACAGCCATGCCGCCAGCAAATGACAATTTTAGCCCACTAAAATCAACATCTTCAATTCCTGGAGTATTTAACAATCCATTAAATAATGTATTCACACCGGTAAAGCCTGTAAATCGATGTTTCTTCAGCTCTTTAACAAATCCAGGCATGTCTCGAGGATTGGTGATCAGCACATTCAAACCACCATTTTTTGTAAATAAAAGGCAATTAGCTGTGAGAGAAAATATATGATAAAGCGGTAATGCGGTAATAATAACTTCACTGTTGGTATTGATTA
>JAAGZM010000508.1 GCA_024206355.1 Gammaproteobacteria bacterium
TAATCATGTAAATAAAGCGTTATATTTCATAAAGATATGAGCAACACTAGTCTAAATGAATAAGAAAGAGTGCTTTTAGCCTTAGTTTTTTGATTTTATAATTCGGAAAGTTTGACTTATATCTGTATAATCACTATTTTAATGAGCATTGTTTATAGGTAAATATTTAATAATGGAAGACGTACCACAACATATATTACCAGACTCAACTCGATTCATTGATCGCCTTAGATTATTTATTCGATCACGAAATCTTGCTTATGCTACCGAACAAACCTATGTTGCATGGATACTCAATTTTATTCGCTTTCATAAAATGAAGCACCCTAGGGAAATGAACGAATTAGATATTGAATCTTTTCTTAATTATTTAGCTGTAGAGCGACATTGCTCTAAGTCAACTCAACGAACTGCATTAAATGCCATAGTTTTCCTTTTTAAACGTTACATGCAAAGGGAGGACCTTGGTGATTTTTCTTTTATTAATTCAGGAAAGAAACGACAAATTCCTACGGTTTTAACTCATGAAGAAGCGTTAAAAGTGATTGGCAATTTAACCGGGAAATACAAATTCATGGCGCAGTTAATGTACGGTACTGGATTAAGAATTTCAGAAGTAATGCGGCTAAGGGTCAAAGATATTGATTTTGGAATGAAACAAATTATCGTTCGAAATGGTAAGGGGAATAAAGACCGGACCACTTTGTTGCCTAATAAACTGGAAGAACAATTAAATGAACAAATTACATTGGTTAAGATCCTTCATAAACAGGATTTGGATGATGGGTTTGGACATGTATATTTACCAAATGCATTGGAACGAAAAGATACCAATGCTAATGTTGAATTAAAGTGGCAGTATTTATTTCCATCAGGAAAAATTATCAAAGATCCTCGAAGCAATATGCTTCGCCGCCATCATTTAAATAAATCGATTCTTGCAAAACATGTTACCAAAGCAGTCCGAAAATCAGGAATTAATAAAAAAGCATCAAGTCATACTTTTAGACACTCCTTTGCAACTCAGCTTTTGAAAAATGGAAATGATATAAGAACTGTCCAACAACTACTAGGTCATAGCGATGTTTCGACGACCGAAATTTATACCCATGTTATAAAGCAAGAAAATGCAAGTGTAAAAAGTCCGATTGATTTTTAAGGCTAAAAACATGTAAAGGGAAATTGTTGCCATGAATCTTCCGAGCATATAATAGCGTTAGGTGGTCTTCATCATCGATATGAATGGAGTGAAATCAGCATGAATTCTATGCGAACCATTAAATGCAAGGGGTTAATAGTCCTATTGATTCGGTGTAATAATGCCTAATTTCAGTTAAATATAGCCAAAAAGCAACGGAATGACATAAATACCTTCTCAAAATAGTAATATATTTTTCAGATCAGGCTCTAGGTGTGTATAATTGCGCACTTTCTGTTCAACTAAGAATTTTCAGTTCGGGGCATTTTGAATATATGGATCAAATAGTAGAATTTATTACTAATAATGTGACGTTAGTGATTGCTTGGGTGGTTCTTTTCGCACTGCTTTTGGTTAGTTTTACTCGCACATCGAGTAAGGTTATTGGTAATCAACAAATAACGACAATGATGAATCGTGAAAATGCTGTGATAATTGATATACGCAGCAAGGCTGATTATGCTAAAGGCCATTTGCTTGGATCTATCAATATTCCCACAGCTCAATTGAAAGATGCTGATAAAGACCTTGAAAAACACACTGATTGCCCCATTATTCTTGTTGATGCTAATGGCATGCATGCGGCAGCAGCAACCCAACAATTACAAAAAATGGGTAAGCAGCAACTTTATAGAATGCAAGGTGGTATTGTTAGTTGGACTAATGATAATTTGCCATTAAGCAACTCATAAGTGAATTTTTAATGAGCAGTGTTTTAATTTATACAACGCGTTATTGTCCTTATTGTTTTCGAGCCAAAGACTTGTTAGATAGTAAAGGCACCGTTTATCAAGAAATTGCTGTTGATAACTCAAGAGAGTTAAGACAAGAAATGATGGACTTAAGTGGCAGCAATACAGTGCCACAGATTTTCATTAATAACAGATCTACAGGTGGATGTAATGAGCTTTATGCGCTTGAACGAGCGGGTAAGCTTGATGAGCTTTTAATAGCGAGTCCTGAGACTTAATAATTTAACCGTAACTAAATCTATCACTATATTTAGAACATAACAAAGAGAAACTATTATGACTGAAAATACAATTGACCCAAATGCAGCTGCACCTAATGGACCAGCTTTTTCAATTCAAAAAATTTATGTAAAAGATTTATCTTTTGAAGCTCCTGGTGTACCTGAGACATTTGCTTTTGAAGGTGGATACAAGCCAAATGTTGGTTTAGAACTAAACACTAGCAACAGGCTTATTAAAGATGATTCTTATGAAGTAAGCTTAAACCTTACTGTGACTGCTAAAGATGGTGAAACGACTTTATTTTTAGCGGAAGTTAAGCAATGCGGTATTTTCCTTGTTCAAAATATGGAAGAAAATGCCCAGCGACATACATTAGGTAGCTTCTGCCCTTCTATTTTATTCCCTTACGCTCGTCAGGTTATATCTGAAGTAATCGCTAATGGCGGTTTCCCTCAGCTTCTACTTGCTCATATTAACTTTGAGCAGTTGTTCCAAGCTCAAGAAGAGCGTAGAAATGCTGAAGCTGCTGGTACTGATGCACCTGCTGCTGACCTTCCTACTCATTAGGCTTTAATGAGTAATACGTCAAAAACAATGCCGATTGCTGTTCTTGGAGCGGGCTCCTGGGGAACAGCTTTGGCAATGTTGCTGGCGCGCAATGGTAATGAAACACGGCTCTGGGCGAGAAGCTCTGAGCATGTTGAACAAATGCGGGCTGAGTCTGCAAATGAAAAATACCTCCCAGGGATTAGCTTCCCTGAAAATCTTTCAGTTTCGTCGAGTTTAGAAGCAACGCTTAAAAGTGTTCGCGATATTTTGATCGTTGTTCCAAGCCATGCATTTAGACCTTTGCTTAAGCAAATTATGCCTTTTATTCGTTCTGACAGCAGATTAATTTCTGCCTGTAAAGGGCTTGATCCTGAGTCTGGCGATTTGTTGATTAATGTGGCGGCGGATATTTTAGGCGATACTGTTCCTCTGGCTGTTTTGTCGGGACCAAATTTTGCTGGTGAGCTTGCTAATAATTTGCCTACAGCAACTACCCTTGCTTCTTTAGATAAGCAGTTTTTTGCTGATTTAGTTGAGCGTATGAAAAACGATCGTTTTCGTGTTTATGGTAGTGATGACTTGATTGGTGTGCAACTGGGTGGCGCTATTAAAAACGTTATTGCAGTTGGCGCTGGCATGGCTGATGGCATGGGGTTTGGTGCAAATGCTAGAACTGCACTTATAACTCGAGGTTTAGTTGAGCTAACAAGGCTCGGTGTTGCTATGGGTGGTAAAGACAGTACTTTTAGGGGCATGGCTGGTATGGGTGACTTGGTACTAACTTGTACAGACAACCAATCTCGTAACCGTCGTTTTGGTTTGGCTATTGGTAAGGGGCAGGACTTGAAACAAGCCGAAGCTGAAATTGGGCAGGTAGTTGAAGCAGTTCGTAATGCTAAAGAAGTGCATCATTTAGCGAAAGAAAAAGCTGTTGAAGTGCCAATTTGTGATGCCATTTATAATATCCTTTATAAAGATGTCAGCCCTGAAGTTGCTGCACATAATCTTCTCACTCGAGATCTGAAGTTCGAAGACTAGTTAACCTTTATGTTTCAAATCGCTCTATTTGAACCACGCATTGCGCCAAACACTGGCAATATCATGAGATTAGCCGCTAATAATGGTTGTAGGTTACACCTCATTGAGCCTTTAGGTTTTGAGTTGGATGATAAAAAAGTTCGTCGGGCTGGTCTTGATTATCGTGATTTAGAAAATACTAGTCGTCATAAAGATTATCAAAGTTTTGCGTTAGCAATGGAAGGCCAACGAATTATTGCATGTACCACGAAAGGCACAAAAAACTATACGCAGATAAGTTATCAGCAAGGGGATGTATTATTATTTGGTGCTGAAACCCATGGCTTAGCTCATGAAGTGATGCAGAGTATTGAGCCTGAGCTTAGAGTTAGAATTCCAATGCAGGAAAACAACCGAAGTTTAAACCTTTCGAATTCAGTTGCCATCATTAGTTATGAGGCCTGGCGTCAGATAGATTTTAAAGGTGCTGTTTAATTCTAGTTTGAACCTGAATCATCTATATATAATTCTTTTTGTTTGCGCGTTAAGGTATTTCTTCCCCACCCGAGTAGTTTAGAAGCTTTTTGCTTGTGTCCTCCAGAACTCAGTAAAGATTCTTCGATAAGTATTTTTTCAAATTCAGGTAAGCAGTTTTCTAGAATGGCTATTTCACCACTTGCAAACTGATGTTTTGCCCACTGTCGAAAGAGTTGTTGCCAGTTACTGGGTTGATCAGGACTTGACGGTTGTTGAAGATCTTCGGGTAAATCAAGCTGCTGAATTTTATTGCCACTGGCCATAACAGTCAACCATCGACAAACATTTTCTAGTTGCCTTACGTTTCCAGGCCAGTCGAGAGTTTTCATAAATTTAATAGCATCTGGCATCAGTATTTTTCGATTTACACCGAGTTCTTCTGCTGCTTGGATCAAAAAATGATCAGCTAGTAATGGAATATCCTCATTTCGCTCGGCAAGCCTTGGCAAGTGCAAGCGAATGACATTGAGTCGGTGATAGAGATCTTCTCTAAATTCTCCTTCAGTAACCAGAGACATCAAATTTTGATGGGTTGCTGCAATGACTCTAACGTCTACAATTACTGGAATATGTCCACCAACGCGATAGAATTCTCCATCGGCTAGTACTCTTAGAAGCCGAGTTTGTGTTTCAAATGGCATGTCGCCAATTTCATCTAAAAACAATGTTCCTTTGTCAGCTTGTTCAAAGCGGCCTTTACGTTGTTGGTTGGCACCGGTGAACGCTCCTTTTTCATGACCGAATAATTCGCTTTCTACTAACTCTTTTGGTATTGCTGCCATATTCAGTGCAATAAACGGTTGTTTGGAACGTTGGCTATGCCGATGTAAAGCTCGTGCTACCAGCTCTTTTCCAGTACCAGATTCACCATTGATTAGCACGGTTGCTTCAGAGCGAGAGAGTCTTCCTAACGCTCTAAAAAGTTGCTGCATTGCTGGAGCTTCACCAATAATTTCAGTTTCTTGTAGTGGTTGCTCGTTGGTTGTTTGATGATTTTCCTTGCCCTGTCTTATAGCTCGATGAATGACAGTTAACGCTTCTTCAATATCAAAAGGTTTTGGTAAGTACTCAAAAGCACCACTTTTAAAGGCAGCTACCGCTGTATCTAAATCAGAGTGTGCGGTCATTATGATAACGGGTAGTTCTGGATGACTATCTTGCAGTGATGAAAGCATGGTCAGCCCATCAATACCTGACATTTTTATATCACTGATAATTGCATCTGGTTTTTCTCGTGAAATTACTTCAAGAATATTGTGCGCATTTTCGATTGTAATTGCTTCAATATTTTCGCGATTGACTGCTTTTTCTAGTACCCAGCGAATGGATGCATCATCATCAATAATTAAGATTTTTGCTTGAGACACTAGTTGTCTCCTTCAGTTGGGTAAGGCGTGGTGTCGTCGGAGACGGGTAGATAAATTGAAAAGGTTGTTCGTTCGCTCTTGTCTTGATATTCAATTAGCCCTGAATGTTGTTGAATAAGACTTTGCGCGATTCCAAGTCCAAGGCCTGTGCCCCCTGCTCTACCGCTAATCAGAGGCATGAAGAGTTTATCTCGAAGCTCTATAGGAACTCCAGGACCATCGTCACTTATGTCTGTTCTTAAAACCAGTTTGCTGAGTTTATCGCCTAATAGAATTTGCCGCACAATACGTGTTTTAATGGTTAGGCGCCCTTCTCCGTCCATTGCCTGAATTGCGTTCTGCATAAGATTTAACATGGCTTGTTGTAGCTGATCACCAAAAGCAAGTATCTCAGGTAGACTCGGATCATAATCTCGTTCAATATGAAGCTCTTCACCGGCCTCTAGCTGCAATAAACTGATAACCGTTTCAATAAGCTGATGAATATTAATCAGTTGCTTTTTGCCCTGCTTATGGGGAGCCATCATTCGATCTACAAGAGCACTGAGCCTATCGGCTTCTTTGATTATCACACTGGTATATTCTTTAAGAGAAGGATTGGCTAATTCCATTGATAATAATTGAGCAGCACCACGCAAACCCCCCAGAGGATTTTTAATTTCATGACCAAGGCCTCTTACTAAGGCGTTTGCTGCTATATGCTGACTATATTCACTCGATTCTAGTCCAATACGGTGCTCACGATCGGTTTGGCGTATTTCGACTAATAATTTTTGTTCATCATCGATTTGGAGGCTGCTGACGGCAATATCAGCAACAAACTCTTCCCCATTAATAAGTTTAATCTTTGCATCTCGTTGATGATAAGGGTTGCCAGATCGTAGCGAGTAGGCGATGGCTTTGGCTGAAAAGTCAGCATCTATAATCACATCGCTCAGATGTGCACCTATTAACTGCCGATTTGATAGTCTTAGGAGTTCTTCTGTTGCAGGGTTACACCATTGTATCGATAAATCACGATCAATAACCAATACTGCAGCATGTAGCTGGTTGATTAACAAGCTTGTATCGATATTTTGATGTTTCATATTTCAATGATAGCAGAGCAAGCCAATTCTTGCACCAACATGGTGCATGTCATGAATTTATATCTAAAATCTTAGTTGCCTTTTGCTCTTTGTATGGTCCTATGCATGTGAATCGTTACTGTTGGAGTAGTAGCTACTACTTTGCCTTTCGCTCCTACTATGTAAGCAACCACCGTGTGGGTGCCACGATCAACATTACTTAAAGATATGATAGATGATCCTGAATTCTCTACAGCAACCCCATCAATCTCAAGTTTTATTTTGTCGCCATTATTTAATGTTGGTCTAATATCCAAAGCAATCTGAACAGTGCCGCTGTTATTGCGCACTGTTGCATTATTTGAAGGGCTTACGATTGCGAAATGGGTATAAGGATCACCTTCATCTATAACAACTTTTGGCTTCATTATATTCCAGTCCGGAGTACTATTATCTGGGGACGTATAGTCTGTGCCTTTTTCAATTTCCATGACTTCAGCACCTTTATGGGGTACGTCGGAATATATCCGATTGCCTTTTTCATCAATCCAGATATAAATTTTGTCGCCAGTACTGACTGCTTTGCTTTTTTCTTTTACTGGTGTATTTTCACTGGCAAATGTAGAAGGCATAAAAAATAGACTGAAACAAATACTGTTACATAGTATTAATAGAATAATTTTCATAATACTCTCGTTAACTTCAGTTGAGACCCTTCTACTATACCATAAAAAACTTAGCACTATACCTGATTATACAGTGCAGAAACCTTAAGATTACACACTATAATACATGTCAAACTCAATAGGGTGTGTTGTCATGTTGAGTGTTTCGACTTCTTCTCTTTTAAGCGCAACGTATGCGTCAATCATGTCTTTACTAAATACACCACCTTCGGTTAAGAAAGAATGATCAGCATCAAGTGCATCTAGTGCCATATCAAGAGAGCTTGCTACCGTTGGAATTGCTTTTGCTTCTTCTGCAGGTAAGTCATAGAGATCTTTATCCATAGCATCACCAGGGTGGATTTTATTAACAATACCGTCAATACCGGCCATCAACATGGCAGCAAATGATAGGTATGGATTAGCTGTCGGATCAGGGAATCGAACTTCAATTCTACGGCCTCTTTCACTATTTACGTGTGGTACACGAATAGATGCAGAACGGTTACGAGCTGAATAAGCAAGCATTACAGGGGCTTCAAAGCCTGGTACCAGACGCTTATAGCTGTTTGTTGATGCATTAGTGAAAGCACACAATGCGCGTGCATGCTTAATAATACCGCCAATATAATAAAGTGCTGTATCAGAAAGCCCACCATACTTATTACCAGCAAATGTATTTACGCCATCTTTACTGATTGACATGTGAACGTGCATGCCTGTGCCGTTATCACCGACAAGAGGCTTTGGCATAAATGTCGCTGTTTTTCCGAAAGCGTGAGCTACGTTATGAACAACATACTTATATATTTGAACTTCATCAGCTTTCTTGACAAGAGTGTTGAATTGGCAAGCAATTTCATTTTGACCACAGGTTGCTACTTCATGGTGATGAGCTTCAATGACTAACCCCATATCTTCCATTACAGTACACATTGCTGAACGAAGATCTTGTGATGAATCAACAGGTGGAACTGGGAAATAACCGCCTTTTACTGCTGGACGGTGTCCTGTATTACCATCTTCATAACTGGTTCCTGAGTTCCACTGAGCTTCTTCTGAATCGATGCTGTAAAAAGAACCTTTCATTTCTGTACCAAAACGAACATCGTCAAAAATGAAAAATTCAGGCTCTGGACCGAAATAAGCAGTGTCACCGATACCAGTAGACTTTAAAAATTCTTGAGCACGGTTAGCTACTGAACGAGGGTCACGATCATAACCAACCATTGTAGTTGGTTCTAGGATATCGCAGCGTAAATTAAGTGTGGTTTCTTCACAGAAAGGATCAATTACGGCTGTTGATGCATCAGGCATCAATACCATGTCAGATTCGTTGATGCCTTTCCAACCAGCAATTGAAGAGCCGTCAAACATTTTTCCTTCGCTCATCATGTCAGAATCAACAAGTTTGGCGGGAATAGTCACGTGCTGCTCTTTTCCTTTGCTATCTGTAAAACGTAAGTCCACATAGCGAACCTCATTTTTTTCAATCATTTCAAATAAGTTTTCTTCAGACGTTCTTTGTTCAGACATAATATGCTCCATATTGGCGATTTCTTTGTGAGCTATTGATATAAGCTCAAATATAATAAATTGGTAATTTCAATATTCATAGTTGTTTTGATATTTCACTAAAGAGCAAGA